>JBGCFH010000148.1:0-1940 GCA_045106825.1 Saprospiraceae bacterium
TTTTTCTTTTTGCCTGTTTTTACTAAAATATTGATAGAAACACCTTGCATAATATCAAAGACGTTTTGGTCAACAGAACCATCAGGAGCAGTTTCTTTCTTTTTAGAATTTCCGTGTAAATCTATCGTGTAAATTTTATCGTAGGTTTTTAATAAATTCCAACGCATTCCACGAAAAGTTGGATTATCCAAAAAACCGTGTGGATTAATAAAGGCTAAAACACCTTCGCCATTTTTTTCAATGAAATGTTGTCCATAACGCATAAACTTGACGTAATCATCATTTATCCATTTTGGATTGCGTTCTTTAAGTTTTTCCTTTCCACCAGGTTCTTTTTTATAATCGGTCATTAGGTTCATTATCCATTCGCCTTTGTTCGCACTTTCGCCACTATACGGCGGATTTCCCAAAATCACCATCACAGGCGAATCACGCTTAATCGTATTCGCTTCACTTGCTTCCGTACTTAGCCAGTTGGCAAACAAAGTTCCAGTATCAGGATGTGCTTCTTCGAGTGAGTTGGTGAGATAAATGCGTAAGCGTTGATTGCGTTCGGACGTATAACCAGTTTCGGTCAGCAACATATCAAGTTTCAAATGAGCCATTGCATAACTCGCCATCAACAGCTCAAAACCATTCAAACGAGGAATCAAATCTTTTTCGACATAATTGCTCCACGCACCTTTCATGCGTTTAAAGTTGGTTTTGTAAATGTGTTTGACGACTTCGGCTAAGAACGTTCCTGTTCCAGTCGCTGGGTCGAGGATTTGAACTTTATGAACTTCTTTTTCATAATCTACGATTTTGGTTTTAGAACGTCTGTCGGCTGTTTTTTTGGTAGCGACTTTGACTTTGACTTTCGTCTTAGACGTATCGGCTAAACCTTTTTTGAGTCCAAATTCAGTTTTCAAAACCTCATCAACCGCACGAACGATAAAATTCACAACAGGTTCAGGCGTGTACCAAACACCTCTTGCTTTTCGCAATTTCGGATCATATTCTGCCAAGAAATTTTCATAAAAATGAATCATCGGATCATTCATTTGGGTTGACTTTCCGAAGTTGTGCAGCAAACCTGCGACATCTGTTGCACGGAAAATATCCGCCAACGCATCAACTATCCAAACAATTCGACCATCTAAATCATAACCAGCAATATATTGAAACATTTTCCGTAGGAACGGATTTGATTTTGGAATCAATTCCGCCGCTTCTTGTCGAGAGAACGTCGGCAAAGTCGGATCATGCAATCTTGCGGCAAACATTCCGTAAGCAATTGTTTGAGCATAAATATCCGCAAATTCCCGAGGCGTAATATCGTGAATCAAAATTTGTTCAAAAGCGGCTAACTGTTGTTTTAGCGTTGAATTTTGGTGACTTTCGACATCGCTTTCCAGTGCTTTCTCTATCACCAACGCCAACATTTTGGCTTTTCCAGCCATCATTTTCGATAGCTTTTCCGATGATGTTATGGTTTGACTAACGTGCATACAAAAGTCCGTAATCAACGCTTCAAATTGCGAAAAATTCTTTTCAATCGGAACGATTTTTCCATCTTGCATTTCTGCAATCGCAATACTTGTGACAAACGCACCATCAATGTATAAATGAAAATCCATATAATCCGTAAACATCAGATTATCCAAACTATTACGATACCGATTGAATTGTTCTTTCAGCGTTTTTGACTTTAAGTCAATACCAATATCTTTTGCCTCAATATAACCGACAGGAATATCATTTTTAGTAATCACATAATCAGGAGCTCCACATTTGATACGTGCAGGTTCGTTCGTCACCAGAACATCGGTAACAATGGTTTGTAATAAGGTTTGCAAATCTCCTCTGTAAGAATGTTCTCTTGAAATACCAGTTTGGAAACGTTTATTCAGGATTTCGACGTAGTTGTGTAAGGTCATGGAATTTTTTATTTGGTTTTG
>JBGCFH010000149.1:0-3781 GCA_045106825.1 Saprospiraceae bacterium
ATCTATTTCAGAAACCTTAGTTGTTAATTTTGAGGAAAAACGACCAATACTATATATTTTGGCGATTGGTCCGGAGTATAAAAAACATAATCATGTTAGTAGACTTACTTACACTAAAAATGATGCAGAAGCATTTGTTGGTGCATTTCAAACACAAATGGGGGAAAATCGATTTTTTGATACGGTAATTATTTCAAAGTTGATTGGTGCAGAAGCAACCTCTCATAATATAAAATTAAAGGTGGTTGAAATGGCAAACAACGCAAAAGCCTCTCAAGGAAAAGCTATGATTTTAACTTATATTTCTTCACATGGAACGGTTGATGATAAGGGACAATTTGTAGTAGTAGCAGAAGATTTTACTCGATTAAATGAAGTAACTTTTGTACGTTATAAAGAAGATATTGTAGATAAGTTGGCCACAGTAAAAGGCAGTAATCGCTTGATTTTTATAGATGCTTGTAAAAGTGGAGCTGCAAACTCTACTGATGCAGTTGCTATGGGTTCTAAAAGTATAGATGCTACGTTGAGAACGACATACATTTCTGAAAAGTTAGATGAATTGATTCAAGCCAGTGGTTTTATCACCTTTGCTTCTTGTAAATCGGATGAATATTCGTGGGAAGATGTAGATTGGAAAAATGGTGCATTTACAGAAGCGATGTTAGAAGCATTTAATGACATAGAAGTAATTATTGATAATAGTGGTAAAAAAATAAAAGCAGATAAAGACAATGATGATATTTTAACTATTGGTGAGTTTATTGATTTTGTTCGATTAAGAGTGCCAAAGATGGTTCAAGATACTAAAAAGCAGCCTCAAAATCCTATTATATCAGAGAAAGAAGGTTTGAATATGTCTATGCCTTTTTATTTGTTAGATTAAGTGACCGATAATTAGGAGTTAAAATTATCAATTTCTAACTCCTAATTATCAATTTTAAATTTAATACATAAAAAATTCTAAATCATCTAAGCCATTATCAAGTCCAGGTGTTTGATTATTTTGGTTGGCTTCTTGACAAAGATTAGGAGTGACTGTTTTTATATAATTAAATAGTTCTTCAATAGAAATTAAATTATTTCCATTGGTATCCGCTTTGTATTCTCCTAAACCTAATAAAATAGCTTCTGTGAAAATTCCATTTTGAAATCCATTATACTCATATGATAATTCCTGACCATCACTGGAATTCATTAGCATCCATCCGTTACCGCTTTTTAACAATTTCCTTTGAGCTTCTCTAAGTTGAAATCCTTTCGGAGCAGTTTCCATATCACAATATCGAAACCAATCTTTAATGCCACCGTCTATACCATCTATCGCTGTATTTTCTGCTAGTCCACTATGACAAGCATCGAGGAAGATGAAAGTTTTACATTTTAAAGTTATTTTCATTTCTCGAAATTTATTAAAATCCACTAAATCTCTATGTGTTGGTTCTCTTTTATTATCAGTATATCCTCGTAGATAAAGATTGTTCTCACCCGCAGGTTCACCATGACCTGAAAAGAAAATAATAACTAAATCATGTGGTTTAATAATATCATTATAATTTACTTTCAACCGTTCAATTGCTGCTTCAATATTTGATGCGGTAGCATCACGGCCTGTAAGTGTATGAACATTGACATCATCATAAAGCGAAGATTGCCCTCTAAACAATTGAGCAAAATCCTCAGCATCTTTTTTAGTAAACAATAAATCAGTGTAAGAAGGACCAATTGACAAAACATGAAGTGTTGGTTTTTCGGGTTGATATATTACTTTTACTGTTTTGGAATAAGCCCGAACATTCTCATTATCTATTTGAAAAGATAGAATATAATCGCCACTTGCTGTTAGTCGAACTTTACCTATGTATTTATAATTGTACCTACCAGTTTCCTTACTATCATCATTAACTAAGTTAAGATGATTGTTGTAATCTAAAGAAATTGCATTACCCAAACCGTCAGTAAGTTGTAAATCACTTTTAGAAATAGGACTATAAGTCATAATATTCAATCGTACTTTTAACTCACTTTGTGTTGTTGGATAAGGTCGGTAGATATTATCTAAAAAAGGAGCTTCCCATGTAATATTCTCAGGTTGAAAAGGATTATCTTGATTGAAATTGACTTGCCATAATTTAATGCTTTTATCAGTCGAACCAGTTACGACATGCTGTCCATCGTTACTGACCGCAACAGAAGTGATAGCATTGGTATGGTCAATTAAATTTGCCTTTTCACTTCCAGTTTCTACACTCCAAATTCGAGCAATACCATCATCGCTACCGGTAATTAGATAGTCACTTTTTGTAGAGAATGCCACATCATTGATATCAAAACAAGAACCTTGTAATTGAGTATGAACACGATTGTTTTGCCAATTCCAAATAATCGCAGTATTATCATCAGAAGCGGTTGCAATCCATTGATTGTTAGGAGAAACACAAACAGCATTGATAACTCCTTGGTGTTTATTAGGAAGTGTTTTTAATAATTTACCATTATTAACATCCCAAACTTTTATAGTACCATCAAATGAAACGGTTACTACATAACGACTATCTGGTGAAAAGGCAATATCTGTTATCCAACCTTTATGACCAATTAAGTTAAACTTTGTTTCTTCTGCATCAATATCCCATATTTTAGCTCGTAAATCATCAGAAGCTGTTGCTAACCATTTTCCATCATTAGAAAATGCAACAGCATTGACAGCATTACAATGACCTTTAAGCTTTTTTACTTCTCTTTTATTTTCTACGTTTGTAATCGTAGCACTCCAATTTCGATTTGCAGTAGCAATAAAATTGCCTTTAGGAGAATAAGCAATATCATTTATATTAATCAGAGCATTTTTAAAGTTAATAATTGGACGACCATTCTGATTGTTTGGCTGATTGATAGTATATTCTCGAACGACTTTAGAAGTGGTTACAATAAATTTTTTCCCATTAGGATGAAAATCCAATCCTACAATATTTAAAGTAATAAGATTATCGAATGTTTGTACAGGTTTATTAATAATTTGTTGACCTTGTTGGCCATTTAATAAAGTCGTTAAAAACATTAAATAAAAGGTTATTTGTAAAGGCTTTCTCATAATGTGCTTTTTTAATTTTACATAAGAGCAAATGTAGTGTTTTTTAAACCCTTAGATTTTCAATGTATTTGCCCTTGTTTGGTAGTCGTTATTCAGTATCTTTATCAAATAACGTAAAAATAATTTGACCAATATAGACACCTAAACCACTTTCGATAATAGCAATTGAAGTTTGTAGATTCGCAAAGGTAAAACTACCAGGTTGAGGTTTTAGACTAATGATATATAAAATCATTACAATATATATAGGAAAAATAATATAAGTTAAGTTAACTAATGATTTTTTTACTTTCTTTTCTGGTGTTTCAACAGCATCATTACGATACGGATTTTCCATAGTATCTTTAATAATAACTGTAATATATACTGTAAACAATGGAATAATTAAGGTAATTGTCGCTAACATTTCAGAAGTACTATAGCCACCTGTTTGCCAATGAAATAAAATGGTTAAAATGACTAATACTTTTGATAATAACATGAAAGATAAAATTCTTCTTTTGATTTTGACTATGGTCATGGTTTCCTTTATTTAAGCGTTTAACTATTTAAAAAATTAATTTTTTATCATTTCTAATACTTCTTTTAAAAAAAAATGATTTCAAAACAATATTAGTAGCGTACCTTAAAAGTGAATTTTATTTAGGACTTTTTTTTGTTATAACCACAATTTTCTTAGATAAGAAA
>JBGCFH010000015.1:0-27763 GCA_045106825.1 Saprospiraceae bacterium
CAAAAAAGATAATATTATGGGAAGATACTCGCAACTGCTTAATAATCAAGGACTTATCACAGACCCTCCCGAAAACGAAATAGTCGTTCCCAATAATTTAGGATTTTTGACACCACAAGCAAATATGCCTGTCAATCCAAATGCTAATAAGTTATCTCCTGTTACTTTGAATCGACCTAAGCAAAAAAAGCATTTATTAGGTAAAGCATTAAATGACTTAAATGGAAACTTAGGAGAAATACCTGAACCATCAATATTTGATGTTGCTTCTGCAATTAACGTTTTCCGTGCAGCTAATAATTACACTCAACCTAAACCGCCAATTGTTCGGTTAAACAAGGTTGATGTGAAGCAAAACAAACTGAACGAACAACCTTATCAACAAATGTCCGATGCTATTGTAGGGCAAAATCAAGGCATTATGGAAACTATCAAGAGAGGTAGCAGTACAGCATCTTCTCTATTGGCGGCAGGAAATAACATTGCAGCAAATAATGTCAAAGGGCAAAATCAAGTAGCAATGAATTATTCAAACGCTGCACAACAAGTAATGGGTCAAAATATTGCACAGTCAAATCAAGCCAATGCTGCCAATACAGAAATAGGAAATCAAGAGTTATTGCAAAACAGACAAATGCTAATGCAACACGCACAAATGAAGAAAGAGAGTATTGATAATAACATCAATGCAGCGATGGCGGCACAAGCACAAGAATTGCAATACAAGAATCAAAAAGAGTTTGCTGATAAAACAGAAAAAATACAAGCAAGAAACTTAGAGTTTCAACAAAAACATCGTGACTATTGGATGAAACGAAATGACCCGAACTTCCAACAGAAAATCCACGACGAAAGAATGAAAGTCATGGATAATTACAACAAAGAGTTTGGAGAGAGTTCTGATAACTACAAAACAGAAATAAGTAAGTTCGAACAAGAATTGGCAACCAAAAAGATTGAAGATTACGGTAGCTATACAGATATTGCAAGATACAAGCAAGAAATAAAAGATGCAGGAACTGACCAAAAAAAGATTGATGAGATAAACGAAAAGTATAAACAAGATATTCTTAGAAATAGAGGACAAGAATACATAAGAACAGGCTTATCTGATTACATGAGTAAAAACTATAAGTTGGAAGATATACTTACTCGGGAACTCGGAGATACACCAACGCTTGACTTTTCTGATATTTTAAACGACTAACAATGAGAAATCCTACATACCATAATCCGCTGCTTTTACCGAATGTTCAACACAGAAATCCGTTGACATTACCTAATTCGTTGCCCGATATTCCAAAGCCTCCACAGAAAAAGTCGTCTGCATCGGGAACAAAAGAATCTTCTTTGCCTAAAGTCGATGGGTTGATAGGTCAAGTGAATGCTTGGAATCAAGGTATTGAAGCATCTAAGAGTAAGATGTCAAGCATCATTTCTCAATACGGAATGGGAAATGCTGCTTATGCTCAACGGTACGACAAAGAATATCAACAGGCAAACGCTACACTTAATGCTTTGACTTCTCCTGCGTACTTGAATCAAATGAAGCGTTACAAAAGACAACGTGATAACTTTGAAGAGCATATTGATAACGGAGGAAAAGACAGAGGAGAAGAGTTTGATTTAGAACATTATCGTCGTACAGGACAAATACGTGACTTCAATTATGTGTTAGACGCAATGGAAGAAGATGCTAACTTCAACTTCGCTTCACATTCAGATAAGCCGAATCTTACCACATCGGGCGAAGCAAGAGAAATGCTTTACGAGTTTATGAATGTCAAAGGTTATGACAAAACTAAATCGCAAGGACGTACAGGTGAATTAAAAAGTAGTATCGTCAATGGAATGATGAAGTATGGTACACAAGCAGTAGGAGGGCGAACTCGAAAATCAAATCAAGCTGCTGTATCGGCAGCAATGAAAGAGTTGAGAAACTATGGTATTGACAACGATGTGATGAGTGGTTTAATGAGAGGATTCCTTAGTTCACCTATTTATGCAACTGTTTTAAAAAACTTCAAAGGCACAGGTGATGTAAGAAAATCAGCAGAATATGAAAAAGCACTTAAAGATTATGTGAGTGATGAGATTACTTTAGCAGGGCAAAAAAACTTACAGACAGAAGACTTGGCAGGAAACGTTTCTATGTCGGTAGGATATAGAGCATTGCCAAACGATGTTATTAAAGCAAGAGCAATGGGTGTGTCTATTGCTCAAATGTACACGGGAATGGCTCCGGGTATGCCTGCTCAAATCACTCGTGTTTCTCCAAATGTAAATGAAGGTTCGCCGAGTGGTTACTCACAAAGACCAGGTGAATGGAAACCGCCAACAGGAGCAACAGGGCAACGTCATAATTATCAAGCAACGATACACAATACGCCTGAATCATGGAAAGCTGCAAGAGATTGGAATAGTTATATAACTAATGGTGGTAAAACTACGCCCGATGCTGCACAAGTAGGATTAGGTTCATATTATATGGATGCAAATACAGGGATGTATTGGGCACCAGGCAAGTTAAAAGGTTGGAAAGTAAAGAAAACAGGCGATTATATTATGTCGGGTATATTTAATCCACAAGCTAAAATGATTCCTGTCAAAACACTTGATAATAACGGTAATGAAGTAACAACTTATAAGTTTGGTGGTTATGACTATAAACCTCGTAGTGAAAGTCAAATGGCATCAGCCGAACAATATGCTGAATACATGAAGTCACAAGGAAACTTTGTTGGAGCTCAACAAATAGGCAATATGGGAGCAGGAGTAGGAATGACTTTGGAAATGAGTAAAGATGACTTCGATAAATGGGTAAAAGACCAAACGGTTATCGGAACTGCGAATTGGGAGTATGAGGGTAAAGATGCAAGTAAAATAAACAGGGATGTAATTAATTATTACAAATCAAAAGGTTATCGGTACAGCGAAAGACACAGAGTTTTCGCTAATGATTCAGGAAATGTTTATTTTAAGAATGCTGTCAATGAATACCTACAAACTAAAGAGGGGAAGAAGAAATATGCAGGAGCAAAAAACGAAGCAGCAAAACGTGATTTCACGAAAGAAAAACCTCTATACGGAAGTGGCGTAGGCTATAACGATAACGGAATTGCTATTGAATACGCTAATTCTTTTACAGAAACAACCGATGCAGACGGGAATACAACGGTCATATTCAATCCTGTTCGAGGGGCAGATGATTTTCTATTATCACAACCCGAAGTGATTAATGGTCACTTACAAAATATGGGGCAATATGACCAAAATAGAATGAATCAAAACAATGAAATCGAAACCATTTTTAACAATACACCGAACTAAGAAGATATAATGAACATTAACGAAAACAATCAAAACGGTAATACTAATGATCCACCTGAAAAGGTAGATTACATGAAACTTCATTTGATGGGTATTAGCCTTGACAAAGCAAAACAATTGTCAGGAAATCCTAATCTTACATTGACGTTTGATGATGACTTAGAATCTTCTTATAAGAAGTGGAATCCCGAAATGGAAAAGTTTGGCTTAAAAAGTTCTAAAGAAGAATACGCTAAACATTACAATCAAGCAAAAAGCGACTTCACTCAAAATAAAGTAAACCAAAAAGATGAAGAAGATATATTCTATTGGCAACGTCCTACTTCTGCAGTAGGTGATATGCTAATGGGATATAATGCTTCTCGTTCCTATGATTTAGGAGAACCTAATTCTCCATTTGCCATGACTAATGTTGATGGTAAAAAAGTAGTTACTCGAACAACGACAGAAGTACTCTATGCTCAAAATACTTTCAAAGGCAAAGATGGTATTGAGCATAGCCTTGACTTATACGAAAACTTACACGCTAACGGTTACGCCTTTAGGAAAGATGAAAACGGTGAGGAATTAATGCTTACCGTCAACCGTGACGCACACGGCAACCCTTATTTTGGTGAAGCAAAATCTACAGATGTACTAAAAAACTCTATGGTCGCTTCAATGTGGGGTCCACAAAAGATGAAAGACAGTTACTTTGCTGCTTTTGGCTCTTCTATGACAAATGCCTTAACGGATGCTTTTGCAAGTACACCTGGATCCTTAATTGAATGGATAGGAAACGCAACGGAGTTTATGTTCGGAGAAGGCAGTGCTGACGGTATTCAAGCAATTGGTAATAGGCTTCAAAATATGTCTGCTATCAGTAAGTCGAAAATGTCTTACGCTACTGAAAACGCACACATGTTCGATGGTAGCGGTTGGTTCGGTATTAATGGACGTGCATTATCCGCAGCAACAGGCTCGCGAGTTGGACAGTTATTGCCAATTATGGCAGGAGGTTATTTAGGCGGTGGATTGGCTGCTGCTTCGGGTTTAAGCCGTGCCTCTTTGATGTACAAAGCAATGCAATGGACACCATCAATCGGTTGGGCGAGTGCATTTGCTGCCGATGCTTTTAATCAAGAAGCTAAAGAAATGGGTGTTTCGCAAAATGCTCGTGCTGCTTTATATCCTGCAATATTTGGTATTACAGCATTAACAGAAGCATTTGTTGGGAAAGTATTAGGAGGAAAGAACTTAGCAGAGGGTTTTGGGTTAATGGGCGACGGAGGAAAGGAAGCATTGAAAACCGCTATCCGTAAAGAGATGGGCGACTTGCTTGTTGATAGTTCTAAAGAAACTCAAAAAAACTTTGTTAAGAGAATGGGCGGTGTTTTCGCTGATTGGATGCAAAGTGCTAAAAGTACAAGATTAGGCAATGCTGTTTCATCAGGAATAGAGGAAAGTTTAGAGGAATTAATTCAAGGGGTTGCGGAAAACTCAATGAAAAGATTACATGACTTTGTAAACGATGGTTCTTTAAATGACGATGGTACGGAGCGAAAGTACGGTAAAGGATTAATGACTAATAATAAGTTTTCTTACTTCGATGGTTGGAAAGAAAATATGTTCTTAGGTTTTATCGGAGGAGGTGTTCCGGGTGTATTCCATAAAGGACAGAAAGCAGATGAAAACCTTAAAGGTGCAGTTCATGCTTACGCTGCTATTGACTTAGGATTAAGTCGTGACGAACACAAGGCACTTTATGACGAGATTGTTGGTGAAAGCGGTGGATATAGCTTTTTAAATGAGAACGGTGAGTACATAGGTCAAGGCACAGACCAAAAAAGCGATGCGGATGTAGCAACAGAAGTAGCACATCAACAGATTGATTTAGTACATGATATTGTTGACCAACTTAAAGAAACAGGAAAAGGTGATGCTCAAGCAGTCGCTAATCTAATGGGCGGTGACAATGCTTTATTCCGTGAATCAATTGCTGCTTTGTTTACAGCAAAATCTTATGAGAATGAATTAAACGGTGACAAGGAATTAGACGAAGCAACTAAAAAGGATTATGAACAAAAAGTAGAATTAGCAAATAAACACGCTGATGATATTTTAAGTGGAAAACTATATGGTGAGTATTTAGCATTAGGAATGTTAAACGCTGAAAGCCGAAACGAAGCACAAGAGCAAAAGAAAGACACTTACTCTACTATTAGTATGGATGGAGGTTTATTAGGTCGTCAGAACTTGCGTAATGCTGCCAAAGTCAATCAATTATACAATGAAAAGTTTGATGAATTAACGAATATTGATGAAGAATCGGTAGAACGATATTACGAAAATAGAAAAAACCGTGACAGCTTAATTCGTAGGCTAACAAACAAAGATGAAAAAGGTAATTACGTAGAAAAGGTTGATGACTTAAACGGTACTTTGGATGAATTAAATACTGCCTTGTCTGAAACATCAATTACGGCAGATGAATTAGAAGCGGTTAAAGGTAGGTTTGTTACTGAAATGGCAACGCAAGTAGAGAGCTTATTAGAGGGTGCTTCTTTTTACTATAATAGTGACCCTACATTAGAAAGCATAGAGAGTGGCATACAAGATGAGTTTGATGGTGGTGATAGGATAACGCCAGAGGATTTAGAATCACAAATACAAGATGATATTGCATCAGGAAAAACAGAAGAAGAAGCAAGAAGTGCTTATAGTGATATAACAGTAACTTCTAATGAAGACTTTGCATCGGGAATAGAAGCTGTCAAGAACTTATTAAATGGCACAAAGTCGTTTGATTCTTATGGGTTTGCACCATCTGAAAGTAATAAAGCGATGGATGCTGCGGCTGATAGAATTGAAGCTACTAAGGACAGTAAAAAGCTAAAGGCAAAACTTAATCAATTAAAATCACAGATAGAAAAAGTCAAAAAGGAAAAAGGTGAATTGTCACCTTGGCAGGAAGCAACTTTAAAAAACTTAAACAAAGAATTAGAAATACTTGAAAAAAGTCCAACGCCCGAGAACATTACTGAATTAGCTAAAGTTGAAGCTTTAGCTATGATGTTTGCGGATATTATTGGTGAAGCATCACCTTACGGAAGTTCTTTTATTGAGTATATAGAAGATGTAGTATTAAAAGCGAGTACAGGGCAATTGAATGATATTGACGGAGCATTGAATAAGTTGCGTGAGTTGTTTAGTCAAATAACAGACTTGAAGTATTCTTTAGCAATTACTAATCGAATCGATAAAGCTGTAAAGAATGACCAACTGTCAGAAGTTGCTTTAAAAGCATTACAAGAAAATACAGCAATAGAGAATCAAGTTGATCCGGAACACCTAATGCCTTACCTTGCTGCTACAAATGGTTTGCAGCAAATGTTGATTAGAGCAATTGAAGTCGTTAGTGCAACAGAGGATATTCGAGATAAAAACTTAAAGCAGATAAAGGAAGAGTATCAAGCTATTGAGTTTGAAGTAACAGGAAAGATTGGGAATGCTTTAGGGATTAAAAATGATATTGCAGCGAATAGTAGCGTTCAAGAATTAATTGCCTTAAAGGAAAAGATACGCCAAAAGATAGAAAAAGAGGGTGTATTAAGTATCATCAACAAAAAGACAGAAGACACTACTAACAGGGATACCCGAACGCACAATATCAATGTTAGTAGTGTTGACCACAAAAAAGACTTTACTTTTTATCAATGGACAAAAGACTTGTTAAAAGTAATTCTTAAAGCAGATGCTACGACTACTAACAAGATGCACTATGTTGAGAAAGGATTATTTTCTGATATAGGTAACTTCACTAAAAAGAACTTTGACGAACAAGGCGAAAAGAACGAATGGTATTTTACAGTAGTTCATAACATTCTTTTACAAACATTAGGATTGAATCATACGGCTTATCATAACGATATGATGGCTATTCATGAAAGCACAAAGTATGGATTGACGGTCGAACAGGATTTAGTTTTAAGAACGGTATCTGCATGGGATAATCTTATTGCTCAAAAAGAAAAAAAAGGTACTCAATCATCATTGCATTATATCAATCGTGCAATGAGAGCTGAATCATCTATGGGATTTGCTAATACATCAGTAGAAGTTTATCCCGAGAATATATTAATGGTAGATGGAATTGCAGGGGGTGGTAAGTCTTTTGCATTGATGCACATTGCTGAATTGTTAGTTGCACAAGCGAACCGTAGAGGAGATGCCGGACCTATTCAAATAGTATTGTCCGCTCAATCGGAACATTTACGTAATGAATTAGAAAAAAAGATAAAGGATAGACAAGCCGATTCGCCTTTGATTAAAGACATAGCCGTAGAAATCATCGTAGAAGACTTACCTACAATGATAGGTAACATCAAAAACGGCACACATAGCAATAAAATAATTCTTTCGGATGAGGTTTCATTATTGACAGATGGTGAAATGAAAACAACTATTTCCAATACTAAAGATAACCGCATTGTATTCTTTGGTGACTTATCTCAAATGAAAGATATTACAGGAGGTAGTGCTATTCAAATACATCAAGATGCTTTATTCAAAACATGGAAGATTACACAATCTAACCGCACAGGGTTAGAGAGTTTGGCGATACTTCAAGACCAATTCCGATTAGGGCAACAGATGGCATATCGAAACGATGCTGTCATTCCTACTAAAACACAATACTTTGATGATGGAGTAGAACGGAAAGGAGTTAGAATGTTCACGAATGATGCCGATGTAATGAGCAACTTCCAAGAACGCCTTGATTATTATGATGAAAAAGGATTAGACAAAAGCAAGATTGGATTAATCGTTGTCAATGAACACGAGCGACAGAAAGCTATTGCCAATGGAATGAGTGCCGAACACGTAAAAACTTTATCAAGAGGTGATCACTCGGTACAGGGAATGACTTTAGATGAAGCCTATGTGTTATCTATTCCACAAGAAACAATTAGAGAGAATGGTAAAAAGTTTGAAATACACGGAAAGAAGTTAGACTTTGAGCAATTCAATAAAATGATGCTTACGGCTATTACTCGTCCTACCACTTACTTAGCGTTTGTAAATGAAACGGATAGAAGTAAGCAGATGAAACGTAGTCAAGATATTCCGAATCGCATTTATAAAGATAGCGATTTAAACAAAATGAATATCGCTGCTAAACAACGTCATAGTGAACAATTAAACAAAAAGTATGAAACACCTGAATCAGCATCAGAAAGCGAAAGTGAAGCATCTACTAAAACGTCCGATTCAAGCACTAAACCTGTTTCTGAAAAAGAACCTAAAAAGAGTAAAGAAACCGTAAAGCCTAAGCCTAAAAAAGAGGGTGAAGTACATCTTGACATTAACGGTAAAAGAGAAGTCAAGAAAGTAGGTGAAAAGGTTGTAGTAGATGAAAAGGGAACTAAGAAAACTATCAAGGAGAGTAGAGTAGATGGTGAAGAAACGGTAGTTACTTTTGAAGATGGTACTAAAAAGACGGATAAAGAGTTACAGTCGTTACATGATACGAAAGTAAGTAAAGCGGAAACGACTGAAACGACTGCGGAAGCGGAAGCATCTGAAACGGCTTTATTGATAGATAATTCAACGATTAGAACAAATGATACTTCTTTTTCTGCGGTGATTGGTCACGTAAGGGATTTCTTGTTAGGCAAAGAGTTTTCGTTTAGAATTACTCGTAACAAAGAATCCTTGATACGAGGAGGTAAGACGATAAAACCAGGAGAGGGTTTTGTGTTTGAATTGAATCTAACCCCTACTCAAAAAGTTGAATTAGGAAAGTATCTTGCAAGTAAACTCGGAGAAGATTCAAAAGATATTGCTAACTACATTAATGGCGGTTATTACTTTGGCGGTTACAGCAATACTTCTGATTTAGGAAATCACTTGGATAGTGTAATGGAAAGTAGAGGTGTAAGTGAATTGGTGACAGATAAGATTAGTAGCAATTATAAAAGCTATGATACCTTTTTCAGTAAAAAGAAGCGAAAGGGATTAGTTGAATTGGCTACTGAAAATGAGTTTTTACAAGGTAAAAAGATACAGTTATTTCAACATTCGGAGTTAAAAACTGATACCATACTTGCTATCCGAGTTGATGGCGGAATGAATATCGAAAGTGTCTATAATGATAATATTGATGCTATTGTAAAAGGTATGTCTTTTCGTAGAGGTATTACGATTGACGGTGTACTGTTTATGGCGGTGAAACCTAAAGTCATTAAAAACAAAAAGAGTTTACCTGCGTTTTTTGATACTTTTTACGATGAATCAGACACTAACTTTAGCAGCGAAAAGGTTGACCAAGCTATTGAACATTTCTTAAACTTTAATAGAAGTTCAATACAGAAGTTTTTAGAAACAGGTCAAGATGAACTGATTAAGTTTGGCAGACAAGGAAGCAGAGATTACAATGTTAATGTTAATGCTTCTAATGCAGCTATTAAAGAGATGTTTGGTAGAATTCAAACAGAAGAGAAAACAAACTTATTCAAAGGAGATTCAGATAGTAGGTTTAAGGATAGAGCATTATTATTCAGTTTGTTATACAATTACCTTTACAGTCCTATTGGCAATAATATAGGATTACGTTACCACACTTTAAAAATGCAAGGTGAGGATTTACTTGTTTCTGTTGAGGGTGACTTATCATCAAGTGCGGATAAAATCAACGTTTTACATTATTTAGAAACGAATGTATCAAGTATTAAGCCGTCACCTTTTGAGTTTAGTATTGCAGATGATAATGAAGTTTTAGAAACAAGAGATAGTGAAGTTATTGAAGCTAAGGAAAGTGAGGTTGATAAAGTTAATAGAGAAATAAATCAAATCACCGAAGAAACCAATCAATTAACTGAAAAGAAAGTAGAACTTGAAAATGAAATCAATGATTATGAAAAAGCAATAGAATCTGTTGAAAAAATAGATTCTATTGAGGATTTAATTGAAAATGAAGTTACTGAAAGCGAAATAGAATCTATTGCTGCCGAAGAAAAGATAGAGAAAGAAGAAGTTGTTGAGCGTATAAAATCAGAAGTCATTCAACAAATGAATGACAAAAGCAATAAGCCTCCAAAAACTTTTTTACAGAAGGTTGCTGCAAGATTGAAAAGATTTTTGTTGAATGCAATGATAGTTACTGTTTTGTTTAATACTGCATCTTTTAGTTTTACAGGAATAGGGAAAGCTAAAACTTATGACAATACACGCATAGAGAATCTCGAATCATTTGAAAACATAAAACTTAATCAAGACCAAATAAACAAAAAAAGCAATATAGATATAATATCAGAATATCATAAAAACGATACTTCTACTTATTTGTTAGTTGATAAATCATCAGGTTTTTCTCACTTATACAAAGGCGGAAACCTCATCACAACTTACGAAGTTGGAACAGGTCAAAATATAGGAGATGAACAAACCAAAACAGTTGTAAAAAACGGAAAAGTTTATTGGGAACAGGGAAACAAACAGACAGGAGCAGGTATTTATACAGTATCAGGTAAAGGTAAATATAAAAGCTCAACAAGTTTTTCATTGGCTAATGAAAGAGGAGTTGATGTTCCATCTGCTATTCATGAAACGTTAAGTAGTAGAAAAAATAAGTTTGGAGATGGAAATACAAAAAACAATAGAATGTCTTTTGGTTGTTTAAACTTTGAAGCTAAAAGTTTAAACGATTTAGAAAACAATAATGAATTTGGCAAAGGAAGCAAGGTTTATATTCTCCCTGATAATACTGAAAATCAATTCAAGATAATAGATGGAGAATTGAAATTCTTATCAAAAAACCCTAATGTAAATAGAAGTTTGCTATCATACGAACATGAAGATGTTGTTTTAAAAGCCAACAGAAACCTAAATAACTCTTCAAAGGTTTTTGTACAGACAATTGCAGATAGTAAAGAAAAGTTAATGAATCTTTACCCAACTGTTTCTAATGACGTTTACAATAGAATAGCTAAAATAGCTTATGGTATTATAGGGCAAGAAACATCTTTTGGTAGCTATGGAAAAGTAAGAGGTCAAATAGGAAGAATTACAGATGAAGGGCAAATGATTTTAAATGACTTAAACCTTAAAAAAAGCAATCCATCTGTTGGTTTATCTCAAATAAGATTGACTTCAATTAGAGATAATGTAAAAAAAGAGTTTGGTATTAACGGAGTAAGCAGTCTAAGAAGTTCAGAAAAGAACGCACAGGCAACAATGGCTTTTTTATTAGATGCTTATGTAAATCAAATCAACTCTAATCAGAAAAATAGATTAGAAGAGATACTCCCTGCTATTCATTCTAATCAAAAAGCCTTGATTAAGAAAGCAAATAAAGGCAGTGACATTTCCGACAATAGTTATGTAAAAAATGTAAACGAATACGCTAAAGAGTTAAGAGTTTATATTGGTGAATCAGAAACACCTGCTAAAGATAAACAATCTAAACAAGATTTGTCTTCATTATCTTTATTGCTTTTGCTTAAAAAAAGGGAAGAAGATGGATTGACAGACATTGAGTTAATTGAAGAGTTACAAAAAAGAATTGATAGTTTTAAAAATGAACTAAACATTATCAATAAAAGACTTTCAGTTTTAAAATCTGAATTGGGAAAAGCTAAAGCACGACTTAAAAAACTTCAAGAAACGCCAACGACAGAAACCGTAGAAGAAACGATTATAACGGCTCGGGACGTAGCGGAAAAAGTAGGCAGTGAAATAGAAGTAGATACGAAAGAAGAATCAAAAGAAATAGGATATATTGAAAATGACGAAGCAACGGAAGCGTTTGAAAATCAAACCGTAGAAGATGCTTTCCAAGAAGATGTCAACGATGGCGTAATTGATGAAGATGATAATGGCTTGTTTTTTCATAATGACAATTATTACTATTATGAAGATGGTGAGTTAGTTACTAATGATTATTCCAATGGAACTGATGATGTTATTTATTTAATGTTTGACGATAAAGGTGACATTGGAAAAGGAAGTGCTTTGTTTGAAAAAGAAACTCTTGAACGTGCTTATGATAAAATGGATTTGTTATTTGACAATGAAAAAGAAGCACAGCAAGTATCGAAAGAAGTTAGAGAAGCCTTTGAACAAGGATTAGTTGAAGATGAAGTTATTCAATACTTAAACGAGTGGTTAGGGTCTGATTTGACCTTAGAATTAATGATGGCTAATGAAAATGACGGATTAGCCTTATTTGTTAAGTTTCAGCAACTTTCTAAAGCAAAAGGAAAGGAACTGTTCGGATTAACACAACGTGCAGGAGTGCCTATTGTATTGGCTACAATGGACGGTAAAGTAGAACGAACTACACCGTTTCACGAAGTTATTCACTTTACGCACTTAAACTTAGTTGATGCCGATAGTAGAATGAAGCTGTATGAATTGGCTTATGAGGTTAGCAAGTTCAAAGAGGACGGAGTATCTTTTGATGAGGTAATGAAAAAGTATGATTCTCGAAAGGAATTAAGAGAGGTACTTTCTGAACAAGGCGAAACATTCTTTTTGAACCAACAAAATAAAAATAAGTTCCAAAAGGCAATATCAAGGTTTACAAGATGGGTGAAGTTTGACCTAATCAAAAAAGCTAATAACCTTGCTTCATTGGATAACTTTTATCAGGATTTATATTATGGAGGATTTCGTAAAGCATCAAGTGACTATTTGAATGGGTTACGTTTCTCTACTATTGAACAAGATGGCGATAACTTCAAAGAATATAAAAACTTAATTCCATCACGTCGAGCATTAGGTAATGAACAGTTGGCATTCAAAGCATCTAATCTATTAACGGATTATGTGTTTAACTCACCATATTACAACTCAATTACACACGGAGGTAACTTTCAAGTTTCCGCCACACACAATGATGTAATGGGAGCGGTTCAACACGCTTCTCGTCACATGATGAAAGAATTGGAAAGTGTATTAAATAATATTCCCGAAGATATTAAAAAAGGGTATCAATTAAATACCAAGATACCAAATCAAATACGGTTTACTAAAAATGGAAGAAAGTATGTAATTGATACAAGCAATCCATTAAAGCCATCGTCCGCACGAGGAATTAAAGTCTTATTCGGTTCTATTAAAGTAGAAGGCAAGTTCTATGATTATAAAACAAAAAAGACTAAAAGAGTAGCTACCTATGCTGAAATACTATCAAGCAATAGTGCAGGACACGTACAGCAGTTACTAACTAAAGAAAACTATAAATCACAAAAGAATCACTTTAAGCTATATTCTATTTACGCCGCTTTTTCTAAAGAATCGGTATTTAAGGGATTATTAGAGCGACAATTCAATAACTTAGATATTGATGCTTTATTTACAGAGGGCAATGATAATGTAATTGGTATTCATGATTCTATTGATGCTAAAGATGCAGGAGAAACTAACCCAATGGACAAAGCATCGGATATTATCAAAAACATTTTATTCGCTACTAAAGTGAATATGTTTGATGATACAAGTAAAAAAGTAGATGCTGTCATTGTAAATAGAATTATTACACACTTTGGTAACTTATCACATCACCCACAAGGTTCAGAAGAATCAGGATTATCGAAGTTGGAACTAATGTCTAAACGTGTTAAAGAATATCTTGACCAAAGATTAGATATAGATAAGTATGCCAATCAGTTAGGTAAGAAACGCAACGAATTAACGGAAGAAGAACGAGCGTCATTTAAAACCATGTCGGAAGGTAGCTATTATCAAAATGTCAAAGCATTCTACAATCGGTTCTTTAATACAGAAGTACTATCGTATAACGGATATAAAGATGTTTATGCTTTAGTGAATCAAGGAAAGGTAGAGGAAGCAAGAGCATTATATCAAAGTAAGTTGGATAAGATGAATCAACTCGCTAATAGAACTAAGTTTCCTAAATACACCTATTTTAATGATTCGTCAATTAGTCGCTACAAAAGAAAGCACGACCTAAAAGATGATAACGAAGCATTTGCTAAGATAATAACAGACCATCACATCTTTAGCAGTTCTGTTTTATCAGCGTTGGGTAAGTTGTCTTACGGTAACTTTGATACTAAGAACTTATTAATCAAATTATCAAGAGGCAAAGACGGTGAAGTTTATTACAATCCAATATTCTCTCAATCATCGGCGGACGCTTCTCTTCGTGCTATCGTTGCAGATAACATTGCTGCAAACTTCATTAGCGGAAATGTATTAGATGTTAAGAAAGCTAATGCTGTATTTGTTAAAGGCGAACATTGGTTATCTCATTTAGAAACAGATAATCCTGTCACCATAACAGGAGAGGGTATATTCTTTGAAAATGGTGGCAAGAAACAACAAGTTATTCAATTCAATAGAAATAGTGATGGTCAAATAACAGGATTAGAATACTTGAATGCTGACATAGATAAACGTGCATTTGTAAGAAGTGCTTTATCAAACTTCGGATTAAGAAGCATGGTAAGCAATCGAGTAGAATACAACTTGTCTGATGACAATGGCGAAACGACTTTTGGTTGGGATATAACTCAAGACCCTAAAAAATCATTCTTGAATAGTATAACTGTTATGATGATGGCAGCTCATTCTTTTGGTAACAAAACTCAAAAGGGTGAAGCAAAAGGGGATTCTAAGTTCTTTGAGGAATACTTGACTAAGTTTGTTTCGGGTAATTCAAGATATGGTAAAGAAACATTAGATAGTCTTTACAATAGAGATACAACAGAAGATGATACAGAAAGTGGCGATAATGATTCCTTCTATTTTCCTACAGCTTTCTTTAACGAATTAAATGTTATTGCTAAAGGAATGACAATGTCGGGAAGCCGTAATGGTTCATTTCATTATAACGCAGTAGGAGCAAAGGTATTTGATAGACAGATTGGTAATCAATTAACTGCGGATTTTGGTATTGACGAAAAAGGAAAACGAACAAATCAAGGTTTAGTTAACCGTTTTGAAATCATTGCACAAGGAGAACATGACACGCATAATATTAGAGGTAAAGAAGTAATTAACGAGTTTCTTAGAAAGGGCGGTATCAAAGTAATTGACAGATACCCAAAAGATGGGTTTCAACCAAAAGGGCGACAAGGAAAGAAGTATGCTCAAACAACAATCATTGACCAGTTAGACTATTTGACCGAAGTAACTGTTAAAAGGTTATTAGATGGTACTAATGATTTAGTTGCGATGGACGAGAACTTAGGAGATAGAGAAACGCAAGATATTAATATTGTTGATTTTAGAACAGGAAAAACTAAGAAGCTAAGCGGACAGCATAATGGTATTTTCACATTCAAGAAAGTAGAAGATAAAGATGGTAATATTGATTGGCACAAGTCTATTGATATGGATTGGGATAACATCATCAACCTAATGAAGAGTCGTTTTGATATGCAATTCCAAGCACAAATCAACTCGGTGAATAGACTTGCTAAGTTTATTAATGACATTAGGGAACTTGAAAAGTTTAAACATCTTAAAATAGAGAAGATTAATAGTGTTCAAAACTTTGTATCTAACATTCAGACTTATGGTGAAGTAAATGTTTTATTGCCACAGATTAAAAAAGAATTAGAAAAGCTATATGACAAAGACTTAAAATCAAAGGATTACATGGCTTATTTAGAGGGTCACGAGGTCTATACAAGCAAAGATGTAATTGTAACTAAAAAAGGATTACTATTAGGTAGAGATGCTTTATTTAATGCTGATGCAAAAAATACAAGTAAAGACGAACCATTAGGCGTAAGTGATTCATCAACGATTTATAATTCTAAAAACTTTAAAGACTTCTATCTTGATAAAGGAGGCGTTGAGAATAGAATGTTACAATATCAATATAAGTCTTTAGATGCTGTACTTAGTAGGGTTTCAGACACTTCAAAAGATAAACCACTTTCAGAATTAGAATTAAATACTAATCAATTGCAATTAATCCTTGATGTTATTGCAGATAGTGATTCTTTAATAGACCCATCTTTGTTTAAAAAGGTAAAAAATAGTTTATCGAAATCAAAAGGTAATCTTATTGCTAATGAAGTATTCACAAAAAGTGAATTAAGTGTAATCAAAAAAGAAACAACATCTTATAAGTCAAGACTTAAAAAAGATGGTGTTAAAGCAAAAATATCTAATGTAGGTTTCAAAGGTAATCCTCAAAAGTATATTGTAAAGAGATATTTCCGTTCTAACCTGGAGCGTTTTTCAAGAATGTCAAGAGCCAATGGTTTTATAATTCCAAAGAAATACGGAAAATATAAGAACATATCAGGTCCAAAAGGAATTAATGTTCACCCATTATACGAAGGGATGTACTATGCACATCACTTTTATAATGAGTTTATGCTTAATGCTTTAGTCGGTACACAAGCCGAGTTCAAAGACATTACAGATAAGAATAAACGTTTGACAGTTGCACGTTCCCCTCACTTACCTTTTGATACATCAAATGATTTTGGTGTAGATAAAGAAGTGACAACGGTATTAGTAAGTGACAAAGAAGTAGTTGCAAAATACTTTAGCCAAAAAAATTCTACTTCGAGAACGTTGGAAATGACAGATGGTTTATCGTTTGTTAATCCTGTCGCTCGTTGGCTAATCCACCATTCCGCAGGACAAGCCGTTGGTGCAAATAGCTATGAAGCATCAATGAAAGATGTGCAGTTCCAACGTGATTTTGCTAAAGGGAAGTTGTCTATCCGTAAACGTTCTGTTGATAATATCACAGAAGATATGATGAAATACGCTCCCGAAATGGAAACGTATTTAGAACGAATGCTTAACCCTACAAACAGAACAGACGGAAAAAGTTTGTATGATGTATTTAATAAGTTCAGAGAAAACAATAACTTCAAAGAAGCAGCGAGATTGACCGCTTTAGAATATGCTAAGAATAGGTCTAAGTATAAAATGGATTACTTCATTGAGTTTACTTCATCAAATAAAGGTGCATCAAAGAAAAATGTACTTCGATTAGATGAATACACAAAAGGAACTTACAATAATAAAGATTACCAACGGTTTAGGAATACGCATGACTTTACACAAGGTGGATTACAGTTAGAGCCTTATCGAGATACAGACGGTACTTCGGAAACAAAACCTAATCAGATAATGAATATTATCTTAGGTACGCCTTTCGATAATGCTACTTCAAGCAAGATGCAAAACACATTAGCCAAAATCGGTGAATTAACACTTGCTGAAATGATTGGAGAGTTTGATGCAATATCTAACTTGAAAAAAGATAACCCCAATGAGTATAGACGTAGGTTAAAAGAATACACTAAGAAGTTATTACAAAAATCAATGCGTACTTCTAATGAAAGTTCTAACTTGGTGAACATCATTAACGACGATACGATTGGAATTGATTTTCCTGCGATTGAAGCCAAAGCAATACAATACATTGCCAATGAGATAAGTAAAAAAGCAATTAAGTTCAAAATGCCCGGTATGCGTTTGAATGAATCTAAAGTAGATGTAGAACTATTTGACTACAATGGATTTGTTTGGAGTAAATCGGAATTGCTTGAATTGAGAAGTAAACTCACTTCCGATATTGAACGAGCAAATATTGACAAGGCGTTAAAAGATGAAAACAAAAGAGGTCTAAAAGCGTACAGATATATCATTGACAGAACCAATGACGATGCGGTTAATGAATTAACTATTGCCGTAAAAAAGCATTTGAAGTTACCCGATAACCTTTCAATTAATCCTTTTGATTATATCAATGAGGATTTTACATTGACTAAAAAAGGTAGAGGTATTTATTACTCTCCAACGGAAGCGGAAACATCTGAAAAGACTTTTACAAGCATAGAACAAGCTATTTATAAGCAAGTTAGTGAAAGTGATAAAAACAATACTTTCAGAAAAGCACAAAAAGGCGAGTTACTTGCTCCTGCACATCAATATAAGAAGTTAGGCATTCCAAAAAGTGTAACGTTTAATCAATTGTTTACTGTAATTATTAATGGTGAAATGGTTGATATTCGTAATGAGTTTGATAAAGTAGATGCCCCGAGTGTATTATCTCCTGCGTTACAAGAAATGAGTGCCGATGAGTTTGCATCTATAAATCCGCTAATGCCACAATTGTATAAAAAGGCAATCAAGAAAGCAAGTAGATTAGGTGGCGATGCAAAACAAATGGCTTATAGAGAATTGCTCAAAAAGGCAAAAGCAGTTCATAAAAGCGTAAATGAAATATTAGTAGTTCGTACACCATCGTCTAATTCATCGTCTGCCAATTACTCACAGATTGTAGGCTTTGTAAATGACAACGGAAACAACCTTTATTCTTCTCCCGATAGAATGGCGTTAGATGGTCACGATAATGATATTGACCAAGCTACATTATACTTTACAACGGATAGTAAGAAAAAAGAAGTTGATGATTTAAAAGAAAGTTTGGTTGCGGACTTGTTTGAATATTACAAGAATCCACAGCACGATGTATATACCATGAGGGCAATTGACTTGTCTGAATTAAAAAGTGCAGTAGAAGATACAGTAAAAAGTAATAAATCAGCACTAATGGAATCTGATTTGGCTACTACTTTTTATAATAAGTCATCGGCGATTGATGGTAAGGTAGTAGGACCATTCGCTAACTTAATCAAAACATTCTCTAATGTTGTAGCATCAGCGATGAACTTAAAACGTGATGGTTTGCCTGTTACAGGTGAAAATCAATCTTTTGAATCTACGTATGCAAGACTTTTTGAACACCCAAACCTATTATCTGATACAGTTGCAATCATTGGAGATTGGGCGAATGCTACTACGGATAATACGAAAGAACAAATACTCGGAGCAATCAACGTGTCAATTAACAATGCAGATGCTGTTGGTGCAATGTTAATTAATCGAGAGTTGACAATTGATTATGTGACTAAAAAGAATGAAGCATTGGGGATTGACCCTCCAACTTCTATTACAGACGCTATCGTTCAAGTATTGAAAAGCAAGGCTCACCAAGAGTTGTCTTTAAAAATGAACAAATACAAGTCTGTTCGAGAGGGTAGAAGTAGTTCTTTTTATAAAGCCGTTGTACAGAGTTGGAATAGCTTAAAGAAGTATGAAGATGATAATAAAAAGAAGTTAGAAAAGATTAGAGAGGAGCATGGCAAAAAGGCTGCGGAATTACTAAACTTAGAAAACTCGAATAAAGAAAAGTTTGGTAGCACTTGGAAGACGATTAAGAAGATTAGGTCAATTAGAAGTCAAGAGAAAAAGGCAAAGGCTGCTTTGTTTAGAAAGTATGGAAAGCATTTATCCTACGAGTTGTTAAGTCAAGATAAGAATGCTGTTACCGAGTTTATCAACGAACATATTGAAGAGTATAATAAAGAATTATCGAAAGGAATAAGTGGTAAGGTAAACATTGAAAAGTTACAAGAGGATTTTGATAAAACTTTAGTTGATGAAGCAGACAAAGAAGTTCTTAAACTCTCTAAAAAATGGTATAGTTTAAGTCAAGAGGTAAGTAGGTTAAAAGATAAAATCACTTATTACGAGGGTTTTGGAGATTCTTATCAAGATGATTTATTCTTTTTGGGTAAGTTAGGAATCATCGGTGCAGCGAATAATAACGCATTGAGTGTATTTGGATTAGACCAAGGTACACCTGTCAAGGAACACGAAATGCACGATAAGATTAGAAAGATTGAATATCTATTTGGTATGTCTTTCGATTCTATCTTTGACGAATACAAAAAGTACCAACAGAATCCTAAAAAAACATTAGAGGATTTGGCTAATCGTTATGATAAGCGTATTGAGTTCTCTAAGAAAATGTATGAAAACCGTACAAAGGACAAAGACCCGAATAAAAACGGATGGCGTACTTATGAGATAAGTCATAACAACCAAGTCTTAAACTTTGAGCGTGATGTTCATAAAGTCTTTGATATAGCAAGTTTAGTTTTTTCACGTCCCGATGTAATGTTTCAGATGAAAGCATTCCGTATGCAGCGTGATGTGGTAAATGATGCTTTTTTTAATAATCATGAAATCCATAGAAACTTGATGGATAAGATTGTTAAAGAACATGGAATGGACAATCTTACAGATGAGCAATATTATACAGTTAAGTCACAATTAGAGTACTTTTATATTGACAAGTTCTTAAAAACTGAAGCTATTGGAAAGAATAGAAACTTTGGTAGCAGATGGCGTAATGATTTTGGACCTGAATTAATATCTGAACATGGTACTTACGTTGATTTATCGTCAGCGGCAGGACGACAGGCGTTTTTACGTGACTTCCCTGCTTATTTTCAATCAAGAGTGGCAGACTTACAAAACGATTCGTTTTACAAAAATAATCAATTCATCAATCAGTTAGAGATTAATTACAGAAACAAGATGCCGTTTTTGCAATTCAAGAACCCTTATAACATTGATGAAAACATGATGGCGGATATTGCTGCGGATTTTGAGCAATTACCGGGTAAAATGAAAGGGCAAATCGCTTATTATCAATTAGTAAAAGATGGATTCGATCACAGAAAAGGAGGATTCTCTAAAGTATTAGATGGCGTTATATTTAGAACTTACAGTAAGTTCATTAAAGAAGAGGAGCGTAAAATCAATGCAAATGAAAACGGTTATAGAGATACAGTTGAAAAAGAATTGAATGGTACATTTTTGACTTACTTACGTTCAAATACTAAACTTGCAAGTGATACAGGATTAGTTAAGAACCATTCTCAAAACAATGCACTTCTAACGGATTATTTATTGACCAAACAAAAAGTAGGAGATAGGTATATCAACTATTTAATTGACATGAAAAATGAAACAATCCAAGTGTATCGTTATCCAAACATTGGTATTCCTTACGATGGTGAAGCATCTAATGTAATCACTCACAAGTTGGAGTTTAACGAGGAAGGTCGAATTGATACGTCTAAGATAAATGCTCACCCTATTTTTTCTGTATCGAAAAAAGAACACGAAGCGAATATATCAGCTTACTTTGACATTAGAAAAGGTGAAAAAAGCCCTACGTTATCCATAGAGTTTGCTTCTAAGCCATCTTATAAAGTTGGCGACACATTATATCTATCCGATGGATTTATTGGAACAGTTGAATCGGTAATGGGCAATAAGCTAAACTATACGCTTAACCCTTACATAGAACAAACAGGAGCAAAGTATATTGAGAATGTAAACGAGTACAACTTAACAGATTATCTGAATCAAAATAGAGTAAGTACGACTATTGGTTTTATGGTGGAACAAATAAAAACATTGTTTCCGAATGTTGAAATCAAAATGATAGATAGCAGGGATATAGATGATATTGCTTTAAGAAACTCTGTCGTGGATGCAAAATCATTTATCAAAGATGGTGTTTTACATATTCTGACAGATAGGATAACGCCTGATGCTTTAATAGAAGAGTACGCTCACCTTTGGGGTGTATTGGTCGAACAAGATAGCGAACAAGACTTTATTAGTATTACCAATAGTTTTAAAGATACGCCTCTATCAACGAGTATTCAAAAACGATATGGTTACGAAGAGGGTAGTAGAATGTGGCGACATGAAGCATTTGCACAGTCTATTAGGTTTTTATACTTGAAACATATTGGAGATAACTTTAGTCCTTTAAATAAAGATGTGGCTGATGCTTTAACTCAATCGCTAAAAGAGGATTTAAAAAGTAATGTAAGAGATTCCAACAAGTTAAAGAAAGCGTGGAAGTTTATTGGTAAGGCAATTAATTCAGTAGTGAAAGGAATTGTCAATAAGTTTGTATTGTCAAGTGGATTCGAGTTATCAAGTGACAACATCTTTAATCCTAACGAGCATAAGAATATTGAAGATATAGCAGGATTGTTACTTACCGAATTGATTAATGCTACGGCACTTAAAGCAAAAGCATTAACTTCTGAAAACTTAGTAGATGCGTTTGATGGTGAGATTGTAAAAGCAAAAGACTTTTCCATCCCAGAAATGAAGAATCTTAGTAGTAAGGATTTGCATACTTTATTTCAGCAAACGTTTCCCGATTCTAATCAGAAGTCAGAAATAAAAAGCTATACTAACGGAATACTTGGAAACTTTAATAGTCAGAAGAAGTCAGAATCTGAATACTTTTTCTACAATGATTTATCGAATGGAAAGGTAACTAAATACGCTAAGTCAGATTACAAGTCAGATGCTGAATTAGCTAAACTTGCTGCTGAATTAGCAGAGCAACAATATGAGAAAAAGGTAAATCAGAATGAATTAATATCAGAGTTTTTTCAATTAATATCGGAAGGCGTTGAGCCGAAACAGGCATCAATACTAAGTTTCAGAAAAAGTTATCAGAAAGTAGAAGATGAATTAAAACTAAGACAGATGTCTATTGATTTATCTCGGATGCTGAATATGCTGAATTACAATCCGAACACAGACGTAGTGTTGAACTCTATGTCAGAAAACTTAAAAAGATTTGATATTGAGTTGTCAGATGACTTTAAAGACAAAGATACTTTTCTGATTATTCACGCAGACGAATCTGTAAGTATATTCAGATTATCTCCGTTTAGTCTGAAAAATAACGGTGACCAAAACCTTAGCATTCTGAATGAAATCATCTATGATAAAGATGGAAATATTGTAGATAAGATAATTGACAAGCAATCGGCTAAAAAGTTAAACCTAACACTTACACAAAGTGATGGTCACATTCAAGCGGTTCAGAATGTTTTGTTGGCAATGGAGTTGAAACGTCAGAAAAAGGATTTAAAGATTAACACCTTAACTTCGTTGAATGTATTTACGAAGTTAAATGATGAAGGTAGAGGATTTGATTGGTATAGTGACACGATGGAATCTCTACTACCACAAGTCAAAAAGATATTTGATATAAAGCCTGTCCGCAATGCGTTGAGTAATGATTTAAGAAGAGTAGTAGAAAACGATGCGTTGTACGATAAGAAACTGTATGACCAAAATCCTTTGACTTATTTTATGCAAAGTCTAAGAGGTTTTGTGACAGAAGATAGTACGAAGCAAACGAAAAGTTTATATGAAGAAATAGGTAAGAAGTTGTCACTTGGATTACAACCAGGAGATAGTGCTAATTATCGTGTGATGCACTTGATTAATAAAAGAATTGAATATTTAGACAAGCGATATGCTTTAGAAAAAGATGAACTTACAAGAAACTTAGAGTATCGGATATTGATGGAAGCGTATGACTACATCAATAATTACCACCGTTCTGTATCTAAGTCATTGACAGATATTAATACAATTGCTAAATGGATTAGAGAGCCTAACAAGTACGAAAATGAGTTGTTACAGTATTTAGTACAGGAGATTGATACAACGAACGCCAACATAGAAGAGCATTTACACCAACATAATGTAGTTCACAACAAAAAAGTGACTGCTATTATGAAAGAGAAAAATATCAATCGTCAAATGACTGTACTTGATAAAGGAGAGGATATATTCGGGCGACTATTCAAAACAGAAACAGGAGTAGATAAAGATGGAAACGAAATAACTTTTTATTCCAATGAAATACATCATGATGTTTCAATTACTTATAACGGTAAAGATGTTAATAGTAATCCCGAGTTACGCAAAAAGTGGTTATCGGGAGAAATCACAAGTGCAGATGTAGAAATATCGAACATCAACGACAAAGAAACATTTGCTTTGTATCGCTCTAATGACTTGACCGAAAACGAGTTATTGTATGGTAAGTGGGTAATGGACACATTAGAACAATCTTTTATCAATACGATAATCTACAAAGAAGGTGTTGATGGTAAAGATTCAGAGGAACGTAGAAATAATGCAATTGAAAAGTTGAATGAACGTTGGAAAAAAGGGATGTTGCCTGTAATGCCTGAACGTTTTAGTGCTGCATTGACTAAGTTGTTAAAAGGCAAAAGGAATAACGCCAAACAAGCATTAAAAGCCTTTTCTCGGTCTGTTGCGAAGTTTGATAGTGTATTTGACGAAGCGAGTAAAGAACAGCAAGAGTTACATGACATTAGTAACCCATTCTTAGCACAGTTTCAAAAGAATGGAGCATCAAGTTTAGGTTCAGAATATCGTAGTAGAAAAATAGGTGTTAAGAAATCAGTTACGGAAAAAGGTATATTCTATGATTGGTGGACAGGAACAGGGGTTCAGAACAATGAATCTATGTCTAAGAACATTCAAGACTTATTGAATTATTCTGTTTTGGCTTCTAAACGTGCTATTGAGTTTGATAGACGAGTGAAACGCCCTTATCAAAATATATTGAATTATTTTAAGTACGAGGGCATTAATCGTAAGAAGTTAAAAACAGCTAAAGATAACATGGATATGGCTAATTCTTTTTACGAACGCAATGCACTTGGTGAAGTTCAAGAGATACGAGGTCACTTGAATATCTTAGGAGCAAAGATAGACCCTAATAAATCATTGATTGCTGCAACGATATGGAGTAGTTTAGCAATGTTAGGATTCTCTCCGAGAGTAGGTATTCGTTCAGCTTTAAGTGTAAACTTAGAAATGATTACAAAGTCCATTGCTCATTCTATGACAGGAACGAGTTACTTTAAACTATCGGATTACGCAAAAGGTGTTTTAGAGTTGATTCAAAATAGACACAAAGTAATTGCTATAAACGAGTTAGTAATGAAAATAGTCAATATGGATGAACGTTCTTTATTGACACATAGACATAATCTTGCATCTAAAAATCACGCATTACAAGATGATACTGCTCATTTGATGCTTTGGTATGGAGAGTATGGTTCTCGATTAATAGGAATGGTAGCACACATGATACATAATGGTAGTTGGGATGCTTACTCATTAGATAAAGAGGGTAACTTATTGTACGATGAAAAGAAAGATAAAAGATATTATAAAGACGGTAAAATAACTGAACTTGGTAAAAAGATAAAGGCAGCTACTAAACTTGAATTACAGAAAGTGGGAGGTAAGTGGCATAAGTTACAAAAAGAAAGCGATGCAAAACATGGTAAAGATGGCCCTCTTGTAGTTGGCGATTCTTGGCGTGATGGTGAGAATATAAAAGCACAGTCTGATATTTTATTCTCACAAGGAATGACGAGTGACACTAAGTCAATGATAGGTAACGTAATGATAGCACAGCCTTTATTGCAGTTTTCTACTTACTTAGTAAATAAAGCTCATCTTTGGACACAAAAACCGCATAGAAATACAAAGTTAGGAGAATGGATAGAGGATCCGGATGACCCTGCAAGAGCGAAGTGGGTAGGTAAGGAAATGAAAGGCTTCATTTATACTATTCAAGATTCTATTGAGTTGATTAGAAAGCATAAGTCTTTTAATGGAGTGTATCAAAACTTAACGGAAACGGACAAGAATAACTTACTGTATGCTTCGACGGATATAATGCTTTTAAGTTTATTCCCTATATTAGTGACTTTATTGCTAATGGGCGATGATGAAGAGTTGTCACCACAAGCTGATTTCGTAGTAAATCGAATTATTGGTGATGCGATTAGAGAGAAAAATGTAAATGTCATGTTTCCTCGGGAATTATACAATAAGATTGAAAATCCTGTTGTGATGAATCAATTAGTAAAAGCTCCTTTTGAAACACTTTATGCTTTTGGTGATTTCACTAATGATGATTACATATCAAGAATATTAAAAGAGGGTAGCTTTATGGTACCAGGAGGAAGTTTAGTTAGAGAATTACTTCCTTTTATGAAGCATTATGAAGAGCAATTAAAAAAAGATAAGAATGATTAATACACCAATTAACTTAGTGACTAACTGCAACGAGCATTTAGAAACAAAACGTTTAGACTGTTATGTTTATACGTTTGAGAATAAGACGGATTATCCAATCAACTTATCTTTTAGAGAGATTGGTGGTAATTACTTAATGGCTTTTGATATTCAATCGGGTGAAATATTTACACACGCTTTGCCAAACGATGGGATGTATGAAGTAAAGTATTCTATATTGCAGTACGAATCCGATAACGAAGTTTATTATGATTATTTATTTGAGATGTGTAAGTTTTTAGATTGTGTAGAAAACATGATATTTAGTTTTCTTTGCGAATCGCCGATTGACCCTTGCGAGATAATTAAAAAAGACTGTTTAGAGCAAGTAGAAATGAACGGTCATCAAAAGATTACTCAAATAAATCATCTTTTTATGTTGTATCAATTGTATCTTGTCCGAATATTCAACTTTAAGAATTATTGGATGGGGGTAAGTAATACAACAGTCGTAGATACTGCGGAATTAGAAAAGATTACATTTTTAGTTAAGAGAATAAATGCTTTTATTAAGAATTGCAACTTGAATTGTGAAGAGCAATGTAAAGAGTGTAACTAATACGAAACAATGGGTAGAAAAACTATAAATATAAAACCAACGGGATTTAATACTTCTTATTCGGTGACGGTTGAATCTCTTACAGCTTGTGCTAAGATTGTAAATGGACAAAACTTAGTTACGGAATTAACTATTTCGGATGTTACTGCGGCTCAAACACCTTTCGAGATTGATTTTGGCACTTGTGATGATGATATAACTGTAAAAGTTACCGTTGTTGATTTATTGGATTGTACAAAAGTAGTTCAACAAATAGTTGTAAATCCTTACAAAACTATTTGCGAAGTAGAAAATGACTTTGGGTTAGACTTTGGATTTGAAACGGTTGTCTATGACCCTCACGTAGGATTAGACCCAATATCTGATGCTCACTTGATATCTTTTTATAGAAACACAGACTATATAAGATATAGAGCTAATAAAACAGGAACATTTTCAAATCCTGCAGATGTAACTTCTGATACATTAGAATACAGTCTTGATGGTGGAGTAACATGGTTGAGTGGTGATAAAGTTGAACGATACAATGCTTTTAATACTTTTGCTAAGGTAATTCCAATCTGTTTCCCTTATCAAAATAATGCAGGTGCGTTCAACAGTCCATCGAATTACTTTGGATTTCAAGTGTTTAGTGGAAGATTTATTGATAACGGTGTGCTTATTCAAGATGGAAATGGAGCGAACTTTCAAAATCCACTTTCTATAGAGTTTAATATTGGTGCTTCTTTAATTAATCAATCATCTTCCAACATTAACAGTTACGGAGTTATATTAGAAACTTTCTCTGATTTTGGTTTAACTTCTCCTCAAAATGATATGACAACAGCTAATTGGATTAACAATCCAATTATTAATTATGAGGCTGAATTAGAATTTGATGATGGATATATTTTTAAAAAAAAATACACTTGGAATTGTCCTTACACTTCACTAATGGGTCAAAAACCTACTTGTGATGGAGTAATTGACGATGCTACACCTATTATTCGAGCAGGAAGCCAAAAGCAATTCAAGTGGCGTAGAACGATAACTTTTAATAATGGGTGTCCTACGATTGTAAAGGAATATGACATCAATATTGTTGAA
>JBGCFH010000150.1:0-3085 GCA_045106825.1 Saprospiraceae bacterium
AGCTAAATTATCTTTTATCGCTACTCTTCGTTAACAAAATACTCATGTAGCTAAGGCTACACTCCGTTTTTGTCGCCTCGATTAGCAATAAAATCTTAATTTCCATTCATTACTAAACTATTTTAGAATAAAGTCTAATTATGGAAGTTAATTTTTATATCAGAGGAAAATAATTTTCATGCTTTTAATATTTTATCAAAATGCTTCCGAAACAAGAAATAGAAATCAACGAAACGATTGTTAATCAATTGATTGTAGAACAATTTCCGCAATTGTCACATTTGCCAATTTCGTTTTTGGGTTCTGGTTGGGATAATATGAATTATAGATTGGGAACGAAATATATTATCCGAATTCCACGACGAAAGATTGCAGTGAAATTATTGGAAAATGAAATTAATTGGTTGCCGAAGATTAAGAGTCAATTACCAATTCCGATTTCTGCGGCTGTTTTTATTGGAAAACCGAATGAGCAAATTCCGTGGAATTGGGCAATTACACCTTGGTTTGATGGAACAACTTCTGATGTGAAAAATTTAGAAGCTACAGAAGCGATTCGATTAGCAAATTTTCTAAAAAAATTACATCAATTGCCAACTGAAAATATGCCACATAATGCTTTTCGAGCTGTTCCTGTCGGTCAGAAGATTGATGAAATGCAAGACCGATTGAATTATTTGAAAGTGAATACCAAGTATATGACTTCAAAGGTTCAACAACTTTTGGAAACAGCGATTAATGAAAAAGATATAGCAACGGATAGTTTTATTCATGGCGATTTACATCCATTTAATATCATTCAGCAAGATGGAAAAATCCAAGTTATCGCTGACTGGGGCGATATGACGAATGGAAATCCTGCAACTGATTTAGCTGCTTTTTGGATGTTATTTAAGGATAAATCGGTTCGTGATGCAGCATTACAAACGTATCAAGCAACACAACGACAAATTAATATGGCGATTGGTTGGGCGATTTTTTACGGAAGTTTCTTTTTGTATGAAGGAATGACGCAACCGAATGAAGCATTTGAGAACTTGGGAAAATTTGTTTTGAGGAATTTGAATGAGGAAAAATAGAGTTTAGTTTCCCACGGAGAACACAGAGATTTTCACGGAGGACAGAAAGACGCTGTTCAATCTATGTAAAACTCCGTGTTCTTTGTAGGAAATAAAAAATAAAAATCATGGAAACAGCAACAATAAATACATATAAAAACGGTACAACTCAAAGCGTAGAAACGTACTTCCCAAAAATAGAAGATGTTGGAGAAGCCGTCGAACGAGTGCGTTCTGTGGTGCGAAAAACGCCTTTGGAAGAACACGAACGTTTGTCAGAAAAGTATGGAGCAAATATTTGGCTCAAACGAGAAGATTTGCAAAAAGTACGTTCTTACAAAATTCGTGGTGCATTTAACAAAATTTCGAGCTTAACAGAAGCCGAAAAAGCGAATGGAATTGTATGTGCAAGTGCTGGAAATCATGCTCAAGGTGTGGCGTTGTCATGTTATAAATTACAAATTAAAGGCACGATTTTTATGCCGACAACAACGCCAAAACAAAAGATTCGTAAAGTAAAATCATTTGGGAAAAAGTTTGTAGAAGTGATATTAGAAGGTGATGCTTTTGATGATGCAAAAGCAGCTTGTTTTGCTTTTGCGAATGAAAACAAAGCGGCAATTATTCCACCGTTTGAAAGCGAAAAAATCATCGAAGGTCAAGCAACGGTTGCGATGGAAGTCTTGCATCAAGCACCTTCAAAGATTGATTATTTGTTTGTGCCGATTGGTGGCGGAGGTTTGTGTGCAGGAATGTCAGCGGTTTTCAAGCATTTAAGCCCTTATACCAAAATCATTGGTATTGAGCCAGTTGGAGCTCCTGCAATGTATGATTCGTTGAAAGCGGGAAAGGTCGTTACGTTGAAAGATATTGAAACTTTTGCTGATGGCGTTGCGGTGAAAAGGGTAGGAGAACTGAATTTTGATATTATCAAATCAACAATTCACGATATGCGTTTGGTACATGAAGGCAAGATTTGTGAAACGATGCTTGAGTTGTATAACGAAGATGCAATTGTGGTCGAACCTGCTGGTGCGTTGACGATTGCAATTTTGGATGATTATAGAGAAGAGATAAAAGGTAAAAATGTTGTTTGTGTTGTTTCAGGCGGAAATAATGATATTACAAGAACGGAAGAAGTACGAGAACGTGCCTTGTTATACAAAGGTTTGAAGCATTATTTTGTGGTGAATTTTCCGCAACGTGCAGGTGCGTTGAAAGACTTTGTGAATCACATTTTAGGAGAAAATGACGACATCGTATTTTTTGAATATAACAAGACAAATGATAAAGCTTTTGGTCAAGCGTTAGTTGGAATTGAAATAAAACGAGCAGAAGATTTTGTGGCTTTAAAGGCTCGAATGATTGAACATAATTTTTTGGGTGAATACTTAAATGCGAAACCAAATTTGTTTAATTATTTGATTGGGAATTGATGTGATTGCTTGATTGATTGTGTCGCTTCGCTGATTGTTTTTTTAAGAATATTCGATTAACGGTGAGCGAAGCGACAACAATTTAATAATTCAGGAATTATATACAGATGGAAATTTTAGTCGTTTTAGCACACGTTATTAATATTGTCGTTTTAGTTCCTGTTTGTTTGGGATTATTACGTAAGCCCGAAAGTATGAATGCTGTTTTTGGAAGTGACACGACTTCAAGGCAAATTTTGACTTGTATGTATTTGACAATAATTGTGATTAGTACTTATGCTTTGATTGATTTTCAACAAGCAATTGCTATCGGTATGATTTTATTTCCGTTTCAAATTATTTATAAGTTGCTGAGTTTGATATTGATAAAGGATAAAAAAGTAGCGGTTTATAAGTTTAATTTATTTGTAGCAGTTTTTCACTCGATGACAATGATAGTTATTTTTTGGAGTTAAGTACGTTATCAGAAGTAAGCACGTATTATAGCGAAATAATTTTTTTGTTCTACGATTTTAAAAAATGTGAATATAGCCGAGTTACATGAATATTTTTTAATGAAGTAGAACGGAAAAAGTACGAGTTAGAATACGT
>JBGCFH010000151.1:0-2308 GCA_045106825.1 Saprospiraceae bacterium
TAATTCCTGGAGCAAAAAAGAATAATATAAAAAGTCCAACTACAAATAGAACTGCAAGTAAAGCATCACCAGCATTTTTGCCGTTAATTAAAGAAGCTAAACCTGTAAATGTATCATTAGTATTATTGTTGGTTATTTTATTTCCGTCAATATTATCACCTCCTCCAAAATGATTTTGAGACATATCTTCTACATTTAGTTATTATTAATAATCTTATTTCCTATAATATTGTCACCCGTTCCTTTATGTATTTGTTTGTGGTGATATTTGAAATCTTCTTTATGATGTTCAAAGATTTTTTTACCAAGATTTGGGTTCTGCTTGAAAAAGTCTTGAATTTCTCGTAAATAATCAATTAATGCAAATCGGATTTGATTTTTTGATAAATTAATTTGTTCAAATGAGATTGTTCCTTGTCTGATTTGTTTAGTTAAATCATTGTGCCTTGCAGAGTGAAGTATCAATTCATCTAATTTAGGGCTTTTTGCTGTAAGTTTTCTCATTTCTAAGATTGCTTCTTTTAACATATCTTTACTGATTAACTCCCAAATATTTTCTGTAAATTTTTCCATGGTTTTTATTTTTTTTAATAGCAGGCAACGGCTCGTGACGACACCGTCGACATTGATTCAATTCAATACAGCGTATTGAATTGGATTGATGTTGATGGTGTTGTCACGAGCCGTTGCTATGCAATCCTTCGGATTGCATAGCAACGGCTGCATAAACGCCGTAGCCGCTTTTTGGCGGCTATGGACGATTATGCTTTTGTTAGCGGTTTGTTTTCTTATTTTTCTGTATTATTTTCGATAATTTGAGTTACTTCTTCTTCGGTTAATTTCAATGATTTTGCTATGACTTGAATTGGAATTCCATTCTCGTAAAATCCTATTACGGCTTCAACTTTTTGTTCCTGCTTACCTTTTTCAATTCCTTTTTCAATTCCACGTTCCTCTCCACGTTCTTCGGCAAGTTCAAGTCGTCCTCTTTCGTCTTGTTCAGCAATGAAAGCATTATCGTAAGCAACTAACTCTTCTTTTTCCCACGAATGTTTATCAGCATCTTTATACGCTTCAATTAATCCTTCGTCATCGGTATTTTCAGGAATAAGAGTTAAATTTTCAGCTTCTTTGATAAAGAAAACCCACTTTTCAATAAGTGTTTTTAGTTCGTGAGCTTCTAAATTAAATTTTGGTAATTCAATGAAGGTATATTTAATATCACTTAACACATTTTCGTAAGTTTCTTCGTCTAAAGTGGCATGATTTGATAAATATTTCTCACAATCAAAATGCTTAAAATCTAAAATTCCAACTAAAAAAGTTGGTTTTAATAAATGATATTTATCTCCACTATCAATTTGCATCGAATAATCACGAGCAGCATAATATTGAACTCTTTTTGAAAAACCTTTTGCACTTGCCACTTGCATTTCTACTACAAACTGTCTTCCTCGCTCATCTCTTGCTCTAACATCAATAATAGATGCTTTTTCTCCTGCAATTCTCGGCAACTGATAAGGATTAACTATTTCAACTTCTACAATTCTTTCGCCACCTTCAAATCTTAGGATAGCATTTAAGAATGAAATCAAGATTTTAGTCTTATTTTCATTTCCAAAAATTCTGCGAAAAGCTATATCGTTTGTTACATCTACAAATCTCATATTTTGATTATTTTATTGTTCACTTTAAACAATCACAATTTACGAAATTTTGTTCCTTAAATTTAAAACTATTGATTTTTCTGCTTACTGCCACAGAAAGTAATACCCACCGTCATCTGCAAAAATTAGTTTTATAGATGCGATTCCTCCACTTGAGTACATTTTCCACTCTGTCGAACTAACAATGACATACTGTTTGTTATAGAGTTCAACAAAATAATTTAAAGCTCCTTGATTATCAGGCAAAATAAATGTTCGATTACATATTTTATCTGAATCAAAAAAGTATATGACTGATGCTTTTTCGACTTCTATTTTTATATAATAATCTCCATCACTATCATAGCCGCTGTCAAGTTCATAATAACTTTCCCAAAATTCATTTTTAATTTCTGTTGCAGATGAACCAAGTCGAGCTTGACTAAAAGATGACATGGATAACAACATTGCAATAATTATTAGTAATTTCCTTTTCATGTTATTTATATTTTTCATTAATAACCGCTAACGGCTCGTGACGACACCGTCGACATTGATTCAATTCAATACAGCGTATTGAATTGGATTGATGTTGATGGTGTTGTCACTGTGTTGTGTGATGTCCGATCCGCTTGCGGTCGGTAAGTCATACAACGCAGTGA
>JBGCFH010000152.1:0-16065 GCA_045106825.1 Saprospiraceae bacterium
TCAAAATGAAAAGCCAATTGAGAAATACCACTTTGAGTCGCTGATTTGTACGGCTGAACGACAACATCGGACGCACCAAAATAATAACGAACTTCGTCATTTGGAATAAAATCATCTTTTAAAATGATGTGATTATGCAAATCGTGTTTGTCGATAATATCCAAATATTGCTGCTGTTCATCATAATATTCGCCTGCGACAATCGCTTTGATTCCTAAATCTTGAATGCGTTTGTCAGCCATTGCTTCGAGCAACAAATCTAAACCTTTGTACTTACGAATGAATCCAAAAAATAAAACGTGTTTGTCGTTTGGCTTTAGTTGTAAATGCTGTTTGGCTTCAGGTTTTGGAACTTGTTCTCCGTAGTTGTCATAAATTGGATGTGGAATAAATTCGACTGGTTTATCACTCGTGAATTGTCGCATATCTTGACCGACCGACTTTGACATTACCACAAATCCATCAACTGCTCCAACAAAATATTTGGCGAAAGCCTTATCTCCAGGACGTTTTTCGTGTGGAATAATATTATCAATAATCGAAGCGACTTTGGTGTGTCCGTTGCTTTTCGCAATACGTAGAATCGTACCGAAACAAGGTCCCATAAATGGCAACCAAAACTTGCATACAATCAAGTCTGGTCGTTGCTTTTTTAGCTGTAAACCGACTTTTATCCAATTCAACGGATTTACAGAATTAATAGCGACAGAAATATCCAAATCTGGTTTTGCATCAGATGAATATTGCGTTTTTCCAGGAAATAGAAAGTTTGGATATTGTAAACTGAACGTAATGATATTGACTTCGTGACCTTCATCTTTATATGCTTTCGCAATACGTTCGTTATAAGATGCTAAACCGCCTCGAAGCGGATGTGCAGGTCCAATTATGGTGATTTTCAATTTTGTAGTTTTAGTGGTTTAAGTAGTTTGAGTAGTTTAAGTAGTTTCGGTAGTACGTTGAAACTACTTAAACTACTTAAACTAATCTTCCAGTACCGTTTCTACTTGATAGTTATTTCTTCGAGGATTGACACGAGCAATCATTTCGGCTAAAAATCCTGCTAAGAATAATTGTGTACCAACGATGAAGAACAAAATGCCTAAGAAAAATAACGGTCGATCAGTCATATTATATTCGTCTAAGAAAATCTTATTATAACTTAAAATGACTAAAATAATCGTTCCTAAGAAAAATAAAATTGCACCCAAAGTACCGAATAAATGCATTGGACGTTTGCCGAATTTTCCAACAAAAGTGATAGAAACCAAATCCAAAAGCCCTTTCACGCCTCGATCCCAACCACCAAATTTGGTTTCGCCATGAATTCGTGCTTGATGTTTGACGACTTTCTCGCCTATATTTTTGAAACCTTCCCATTTTGCAATTAAAGGAATGTAGCGGTGCATTTCGCCATACACTTCTATATTTTTGACCACTTCGTTTTTGTAAGCCTTTAAGCCACAGTTAAAATCGTTAAGTTCGATGCCGCTCATTTTGCGAGTTGCAGCGTTGAAAAACTTACTCGGAACAGTTTTCGACCAAGGATCATGACGTTCTTTTTTCCAACCAGATACCAAATCGTAGTTATCGGTCATAATCATTTTGTACAAGCCTGGCACTTCGTCTGGCGAATCTTGCAAGTCAGCATCCATTGTGATGACAACATCGCCTTTAGCGTGTTCAAAACCGACGTTTAAAGCAGCAGATTTACCATAATTTCGACGAAATTTAACGCCTTTGACACTTGGATTTTTTTTGTGCAAATCCTGTATAACTTGCCACGAAGTGTCCGTACTTCCGTCATCTATCATCAAGATTTCGTACGAAAAGTTGTTTTCCGTCATCACTCGACGAATCCATGCTTCTAACTCTGGCAACGAACCTTCTTCGTTTAATAAAGGTACTACGATTGAAATATCCATCTTCTTCGACTGTAAATTTGAATAATGAATTTGGTACTTAGACAAATTCAGTAATTAGTCACCTGATGAGTAGCTATAACTTTTGGTAATTTAACTAAAACATTGATTTTTAGAAAAGAACTCATCAGGTGACTTTATGCTTCCACTATATTATAGAAGAACTATGAATTTAAACTCATTACTTTTTATTATTGACAAAAATAAGGATTATTGAATAAGGAACAAGTTTTATTATAACGTGATTTTCAATGGAATGTGATTAACGGTTGACGGCTGACGGTTAACGATTGACGATAAAAATGAAACGAAATATTTTATATTCCAAACTAATTATTTGATTATCAGTTTTTTATAATTAAAAATACTCATTCTATAGCAATTTATAATTTGTGTAAAAACGCTGTAGAACAATTTTTTTATTCCAATTTTCAAATCAATTTTCAAATCAATTCGTCAAAACAATTCAACAATTCATCAATTTAACAATCAAATTTATCAGAAAAATTCTATTTTGGAATTATGAAAAAGATACTTCAAGTCATAAAAAATCGCTGGGCAGAATATTTACTCGAAATTTTAGTGATTATCATCGGTATTTCATTGACTTTGTTATTCAATAATTGGCGAGAAAAAATCATTGAAAACAAGGAAGAAACAAAACTCTTACAAAGTATTCGAGAGAATTTAGTTTCTGATACACTTATGTTAGAAAAACGATTAACCTCGATAGATTTATTTATTAGTGGAAACAAAAAATTATTATCCTCTAACGTTGACTCCTTTCCAAGTGATTCGTTAGCATTATACATAGATTTTGTAGCAACTTACACGAAGTTTCAAGCGAATCGAATCGGTTATAAAGAGTTAGAACAAAGTAAGAGTTCGACAATTATTAAAAATCGAGAATTGCTCCAAAAAATTATTTTGCATTATGAACAAAAGTATGATTTGATGAACGAATGGAATGACGTGGATAAAAATTTTGTTCTAAATGATATGATTCCTTTCCTAAGTAAGAATTTTAAATATTCTGATTCGCCATTTTTATTTGATGATGCAAAAACAACTATATCTTTATTAGAAAATGATGATTACTTTAAAAACATAATTAAATCCGGTAGCATTTATAAACAAATTATCAAGATGCTTTATGTTCAGTTAAAGCATGATACAAGAGATTTGATACAAGCAATTGATGAAGAATTGAAATAAAAGGTACTCAAATAATACTTATTACAAACAATATTAGGAAAAAATACAATAAACAGACAATTCATTTCTTTCCCTTCAAACCCTTGTTAATCCTCACTAAAAATTCATACTAACCCACTATTGATGTAGTAATGATGTAGTTTAATTATACTTCATTTTGGTATGACGTAGTTGAGTTGTATGGTAAAATTGCTTAACATCTATTTTCAAAATATAATTTTACAATATTGAATCTTTTTGAAATTTTATTATTGCATTGGTGTAAAATGTTAGATTAAACCAATTAATCGTTCAGCATTTTTTCTACTTACAAAAAGGCAATTAATAAAATAATACTTCTAATTAAGATTGTAAACATATTTATCAAAATAGCCACAAAATTAAACAATCAATATTTTTAGTATGAAAAAAGTTAAATTTATTTTACCACAACAAAGGACTTTTGAAGAATGAAAGTTCTTGTAAATTACAAATTATGAAAAGAATATTAACATTATTATTAGCAATCGTATTTTGTGCATTTCAGAGTTATGCACAATATGATATTTTAGATTTCGAATCAGCAGCAGGTGGAACAGGACTTACCTGGATAGTTGACCAAAACGGTACAAATCCAGCACTTGCTTTTCCAGCAAATCCTGTAAGTGGTGGAATAAATACAACTGCTACGGTAGCTCAATTCGATGCAGAAGCGGCAGGACAAACTTATGCTTTGACTTATACAACTGTTAATCATTTTGAATTTGACGGAACAAATACTACGATTAAGATTAAGGTTTATAAGCCTTACATCAGTGATGTTGGGATTAAGTTTGAAGGTGGAAGTAGTGGAGCTATTGAAATTAAAGTTCCTAATACGGTAACGAATCAATGGGAAGAGTTAACTTTTGACTTTTCAGGTCAGGTAGGAAATAATTATGCTACAATGGTAATTATTCCAGATTTTATTGCAACAGGACCAAGAGTTGACCACACACTTTATTTTGATGATATTCAGATTCCTACAGGAAACTATACACCACTAACTGGTCCAACTACAGCTGCACCGACACCAACTCATACAGTAGTTGCTGATAATGTATTGTCTATATATAGTGATGCTTATACAGATGTTTCTGGTACCGACTTTAATCCAAATTGGGGACAAGCTACCGCAGTAACAACAGCATCTCCAGGTGGAAATGATGCTTTAAAGTATACGGGTTTAAATTATCAAGGAACACAATTCGCTTCTACACAAGATGTATCAGGACATGGTTATATTCATGTTGATTATTACACTGATGACGCTACAGCATTAAGTTTCTTTTTGATTAATACTGCGACCTCACCAGCAACAGAGAAAGCTTATACATTTACAGTTACCACAGGACAATGGGTAAGTGTTGATATTCCTTTAAATCATTTTGTGGATTTAGGATTAGATATTACAAATATTGGTCAATTCAAAGTAACCGGTAATGGTACCATTTATTTTGATAATTGGTATTTCCACTCTACTTATTTTGCTTCAACGCCTGTCGGTCCTGCATCAGCTGCACCGACACCGACACATGACGAAGTTACTGATAATGTCATTTCTATTTATAGTGATGCTTATACAGATGTGACCGGTACCAACTTTAATCCAAATTGGGGACAAGCAACGACTGTTACAACAGAAATGATTTCAGGAAATGCTACTTTAAAATATGCTGCATTGAATTATCAAGGTACACAGTTAGGAGCAAGTCAAGACGTTTCTGCATTAGATTATATCCATCTTGATTTTTGGACAAATAACTCTACAACATTAAATTTTTATCTTATTAGTTCAGGACCAGTAGAAGCTGCTTACTCATTGACAATTACTGCTGATCAATGGGTAAGTGTAGATATTCCTTTAACAAGTTTTGGAGCTGTAAATCTTGCAGATATTATTCAATTTAAAATTGATGGAAATGGTACGATTTGGTTTGATAATTTCTACTTTCATTCAGGAACACCTGTACCTGTCGAGTTAAGTTACTTCAACGCTAAAGCAGAAAATAACTCAAACGTTTTATCTTGGGAAACAGCAACTGAGTTAAATAACAGTCACTTTGAAGTTGAGCGTTCATTTGACGGAATTAACTTCGAAGTAATTGAAACAGTCGAAGGTAACGGAACTACGGTTGAAGTAATAAACTATGAATTTGTAGACGAAGCACCTTTGGCAAATACTTACTATCGTTTACGTCAAGTAGATTTTGATGGTCAATTTGAGTATAGTAAAGTCGTGAGTGTTAATCGTAAAGTATCAGGTTCAGGTGATGTAAAAGTATATCCAAATCCAGCACAAGATAACCTAACAATTGATTTCACAACAAGTGCAGATGAAGATGTAATAATTACAGTTACAGATATGACAGGACGTGTTTTGATTTCTCAAAATAGAAATGTAGCACAAGGAGAAAACCAATTAAATATTGATTTAACTAATTTACCACAAGGTAACTACTTCTTACAGTTAAAATCAACGACTACTTCAACAATTCAAGCAATTGTGAAGCAGTAAAGATTAAAACATAAGTAATGGATTTATTTAAAGGTATCAAGTGCTATATGTATTTGGTACCTTTTTTATACCTTAAAATACTCCTTAAAAAAATTTTATAATGAAAAACCATTTATTATTACTAATCATATTACTTAGCGTATCAATTAATCTTTATGCTCAATCAATTCATGATGATTTTGAAGGAAGTGGAACAATCACAACTTGGGCAGGGGATAATTGTAACATAAATATAAGTCTTATAAACCCTCAACAAACAGGTATTAATACTTCTGCAACCGTTTTAGAATATCACGATGTTGGTGGACAATACGCCAATATTCGATTTGATAAAGGTAGCAATTTTGACTTATCGACAGATTATACTTTTTCTTTAAAAATCTATGTTCCGTCAAGCGGAATTACTGGAAACTCAACGAATCAGATTTCCTTGAAATTACAAGATGGGACATTGGGTTCACCTTGGACAACACAAAGTGAAGTCATTAAACCTATCGCATTAGATCAATGGCAAACGATAACCTTTGACTTCTTGAATGATACCTATATTAATTTAGATGGTGCTTCGCCTCCGCCAACTCAACGAACAGATTTTAATCGAGTTCTTCTACAAGTCAATGGTGAAAATAATAATGATTATGTAAAAGCATATATTGATGATTTTACATATGGCTCTTCTGCGAATACTCCGACTAATTATACCTTAGTTTGGTCGGATGAATTTGATGTTAATGGTGCAGCAGATGCTTCAAAATGGCATCATCAAACTCAGTTGCCTGCTGGAGGAAGTTGGTATAATAATGAAATACAACATTATACTGATCGAACGGATAACACAATTGTTGGTAATGGAAATTTAAATATTATTGCAAAAAAAGAAACATTCACAGATCAAGGATATACGAAACAATATACCTCAGCAAGGTTAAATTCAAAGGTTGCTTTTCAATACGGAAAAGTAGAAGTTAAAGCAAAATTACCAACTGGCGTCGGTACTTGGCCTGCGATTTGGATGCTTGGTAAAAATATTAATGAAGATGGTGGATATTGGGACAATCAAGGATATGGAACAGCGAGTTGGCCAGCTTGTGGTGAAATTGATATTATGGAACACTGGGGACATAATCAAAACTATATTTCAAGTGCAATGCACACAACCTCCAGTTCTGGAGCAACTATTAATCATGGTGGACAAACAATCTCGACAGCTTCTACTGATTTTCATGTTTATGCAATAGAATGGACATCCGAAAAAATAGTGTTTAGTGTTGATGGCGTTGTTCATTATACTTACAATCCTGCGGTGAAAGATGCAGCAACTTGGCCTTTTGATGCAGAACAATATATTTTATTAAATATTGCTATTGAGCCTTCTATTGCTGCTACATATACACAAGATACTATGGAAATAGATTATGTTAGAGTTTATCAAGACCTTTCTGCTGCTCCGACAACTCCAACAGCTGCTCCAAATCCGATACATGATGAAGTTGCCGCTGATGTAATTTCTATTTTTAGTGACAGTTATAGTAATGTTGCTGGTACTGATTTTGATCCGAATTGGACTCAAGGTACTAATGCTACGATTGAAATAATTGATGGAAATGAAACTTTAAAATATGATAATTTGGATTATCAAGGGACAGAATATCCTGCACAAGATGCATCAGCATTAACACATCTACATATTGATTTCTGGACAGCGAACTCAACTACATTAGATTTTTACCTTATTAGTCAAACACCAACTGTTGATACCGATTTTTATTCCTTAAATATTTCAGGTACAGAACAATGGATTAGTATTGATATTCCTTTATCAAGTTTTCAGAATGTAGATATGACCGATATTTGGCAATTTAAAGTTGTTGGAGATGGAACTGTTTATTTTGATAACTTATATTTTCATAATGGAACAGTAACTCCTGTTGAATTAACTTATTTCAACGCTAAAGCAGAAGGCAATCAGAATATTCTATCATGGCAAACGGAAAATGAACTTAATAATAGTCATTTTGAAATTGAGCGTTCTACTAATGGAATCGATTTTGAAATGATTGGAACAATCGAAGGTCAAGGAACTACTTTTGATGTAACGAACTACGATTTTATTGATAAAAATTCTGAAATTAATACCTACTATCGTTTACGCCAAGTTGATTTTGATAGACAATTTGAATACAGTAATATTGTAAATATAAATCGTAAACAAATAACGAACAATGATATTCGCTTTTATCCAAATCCTATACAAGATGATTTGTCTATCAATTATGAATCAATAACAAATGAACCGGTTCAGATTACAATTCTTGATATGATAGGACGTGTTTTAATTGTTCAAAATAAAGATTTAACTCAAGGCGATAATCAATTAAATATTGATTGCACAAATTTGCCACAAGGAAATTATTTCATACAGTTACAATCAAATTCAACATCAATCATTCAAATGATTATCAAACAATAGTTCCTTCATTTTATAAAACAATCAAGTCCGAGATAATCCATTATCTTGGACTTTTTTGTTATAGAATCCTTGTACCATTTTTAACCATCATCGAAGGATTTAATAAAACTGTACCTTTTTCTTCACAAACGGCAGCAAGTACCAAAACTTCTGATTTTACACCTGCAATTCTTTTTGGTGGAAAATTCATCACAGCGACAATTTGCTTATTTTGTAAATCATTAGGCGTATAATTTTCAGTTATTTGAGCCGAACTCATTTTGATACCTAAATCACCAAAGTCAATCGTCAATTTATAAGCTGGTTTTCTTGCTTTCGGATTTAGTTCTGCGGATAGAATAGTTCCGACTGCTAAACTGACCTTTAGAAAATCAGAAAAATCAATAATTTCTAAGTCTATTAAATTTATCATTACTGTATTTTTTAATTATTAATATTCATGTTTCGCTGATATTAAATTTAAAAATGAAAATAATCCGTTTTGCCTTACAAAACAATTATCTTGAAAAAAGCATTTTGCGAAGCAAAATTTAGCAATGGTGATTTTTATTTTACGTTTCAGCGAAACGTGAATTAATACGTACAATATATTTTTATATCTTTCATTATTCTTTTCATTACTGTATTAATATCGCCAAAAAACAACGATTCAATGTGTTGTAATTCCTAAAGTTAAAAAATAAACACTTAGAGAAATAGTGATATAAAATATTATTAAAATTAGCCTATCATTTCTAAATAGCATTAGGTAAATTGGAATATTTAAATTTTACCAAATTATTTTATTGGAATAATTTGCCAATCAAAAAATAATTTTTAATTTTGGTTTGTCAATCTATTGGTCAACCAATTTAAGGTTATCCAATGATTATGAGAATAAGAATAAAAATTCACTAAATTTTAATAAAAATCACTTTGAATCGGTATTATTTATATACCGACCTAAATCAAAAACAAATCAAATGAATTTTAAAATTAGACTAATCTTAATGATGCTGCTGCTGGCTAATGTATCATTATTTGCACAAAACAGTTATTCTTTGACTGGTATTGTCTCAGACATGGATGATAGTCCACTTATTGGTGCCAGCGTAATGGTAGAAAATTCTACTATTGGAGTTGTAACCGATATTGACGGACGTTATAACATAGATGTCAAAAACGGTGATGTCGTTAATTTTTCCTACATAGGATATGCGACTCAAAAGATTACGATAACAGATCAAAAGACATTAAATATTAGACTTCAAGAAGATGCAGAAGTCTTAGGTGAGGTTGTCGTAGTCGGTTATGGTACTCGTAAGAAATCACACAATACTGGTGCAATCGCACAAGTAGGTGGAAAAGAAATTTCAGGTATTCAAGCGAATCGTGTTGATGAAGCATTAGCAGGTAAGTTATCAGGTGTTTTGATTCAGAATCAAGATGGAGAACCTGGTGCAGATCCAAAAATTCAGATTAGAGCTGCTTCATCTATTTCAGGTGCTGCTAATCCTTTAATCGTTGTAGATGGTTACCCAATTTCAGGAAGTTTAGCTACTGTTAATCCAAACGATATTAAGAGTTTAGAAGTATTAAAAGATGCGGCTTCTGCTGCTATCTATGGTTCTCGTGGTGCAAACGGTGTTATTTTAGTAACAACAAAGCAAGGATCAACAGGAAAACCAAGTATTAGCTACAATGCTTATGTAAGCACTTCAAGTAGATATGTTACAGATAACATCAATCCTACAGCAGGAGAATTTGCAACTATAGCACGTAATAATATTGCTGATGGTACTTTTGATGTTTCTGGATTAGATCAAGAAATTGTAGACTACAGATTGAATGGTTTTGCTAATTCACCTGATGTAGTTGCTGCTGAAGATTGGTTGTTTCAGAATGGAAATAGTATGAACCATGATGTGAGTATTAGTGGCGGTAGTGAAGATGTTAAATACTTTGCTTCTGTTGGTTATTTGAATACTGAAGGTGTTGCTATTACGCAAGCATTTGAAAGATATAATGCACGCTTGAACTTGAACGCTAAATTAGGAGAAAGATTAAAAGCTGGATTAAGTGTCAATGGATCTGTAGGACATAGAGATATGTTAGGTTGGGATATGAGAGACCTTTTGAGAGCATATAATGTTCACCCGATTTATCATACACAAGCTTCTATTGATTTTGTTCAAAGCTTAGATCAACAAGCACAAGCTTTAGGATTAGCTTCATTCGACTCAGGTTTTAGAGGTGGTTCTGGTGCTCCATGGAACAATAGTATTTATACTTTAGAGCCAGGTATGACAGCACAAGATTGGCATTATGGAAGAAGTGGTAATGGTATCGGTGGATCAGGTGATGCTGGTCCTGCGACAAAATTGGATAATACAGATCGTTGGCAAAAAACGATTTTTGGTAACTTTAATTCTTACTTAGAGTATGAACTTGTTGAAGGATTGAAGTTGAAAACGGTATTAGGTGCAGATATAAGAGATACTCGTGATTATTACTGGAGAGGATTGGAGTTTGATTCAAGAGCTCGTTCTACTCAAACAAATATGGATCAGACGGATGTTAAACGTTCTTCATGGTTAAGTGAAACTACTTTGTTGTATAACAAAGTAATCGGAAAACATGATATTGGTGGTGTAGTAGGTATGGAGTTCCAAAACTCTTATATTAATGGAATTGCTTTAGATGCTACAAATATTCCTTTTGGTCAGCCTCAAAATTATGCACTTTTAGATCCTGCTGATATTAATATTACAGAAAGAGAAGAGGTTATTTCAAGAAGAAGTGTTTTTGGTAGAGTTAACTATGCTTATGATAATCGTTATTTAGCGTCAATATCATTAAGAAGAGATGGTGATTCTCGTTTTGGTGCGAATAATAGATTCCAAACATTCCCAGCATTTTCAGTAGGTTGGAATGTACACAATGAAGCATTTTACAACTCGGAGTTTTTGACAGATTTAAAAGTAAGAGTAAGTAGAGGATCTTTAGGAACTACTGCATTCTTAGGTGCTTATAGCTCATTGAGTCTTTTGAATCCTCAAGCTACTGTACTTGGAACAGCATTTTTGATTCCTTCAGATCTTGCAAATCCAAATTTAACTTGGCAGACAAATACAGAAACAAACTACGGTGTAAACTTAGGTTTTCTTGAGAATCGTTTTACTTTAGGTGTTGATTATTATACTTCTAACATTGAAGATATATTAATTCAACAATCAGTTTCTGAAGTATTAGGTACAACTTCTATTACATTGAACTCTGGTGATGTTCAGAGTGCAGGTTTGGAGTTTGAAGCAGGTGCTGTAATTGTTAATAGTGGTGATTTACGTTGGAATGTTAGTGCTAACTTATCAACTGTTAATACAGAAATTCTTGAATTAACTGGTTTAGACGAGTTAGCTCCTGTAATTTATGGTCAAAGTGGTCGTGGACCAGTATTTAGAAACTATGTAGGTGGACAAATCGGTGAAATGTGGGGATTAGAAACTACTGGAGAAGTAGAGATGAAATATCTTAATAATCCAATTGAATTTGCAGGACAAGAAAGTGGATGGAGTTATGTAGTTGACCAAAACGGTGACGGAGTTATTGATAGAACTAAGCCATATGATCCAGAGAATCCTTCTGAAGGTGGTGACTTAGTAAAAATTGGACAAAACACACCAGACTTTTACTGGGGTTTAAACACACAAGTTTCATACAAAGAGTTCGATTTAGCTATTCAAATTCAAGGTGCTCAAGGTGCTGAGGTTTATAACATTGATCCTCTTTATTATGGTTCTCAATGGGGACGTTCTTTACAAGATGCTTTTGATGCTGATGGTGACGGTCTTGCTGATAATAACGGACAATATTATGCACGTAATAGAGATCAAACAGATGCAATGATTCAAGATGCTTCTTACACAGCATTAAGAAACTTAACTATTGGCTATACACTTGCTCCTGAAATGACTAAAAAAGCTGGTTTCAGTTCTGTTAGAGTATATGTTGCAGGTACAAACTTGTTATATATCATGTCAGATGATTATACATCATACAATCCAGAAGGTGTTGAAGTTACAAATGGTGGTTATGCAGGACCAACAACTTATGGTGTACAAGTAGGTGCAAGTCCAATTGTAAGAAGCTTTACTTTTGGTGCAAATGTTAATTTCTAAATATTAAAAATACTGTTATACTGTTAGGTTGTTCCAATTTTTAACAATCTAACAGTAAGACATTTAAACTATAAAAAAATGAGAAAACTATATATAATGTTGGCAACACTATTTGTGTTAACGGCATGTGATAATGATTTAGAGCAATTTCCTCCAAATATTGCAAGTTCAGAATCTTTAACAGATTATGCAGGTGTTTTGAATGCTGCATACTACTATCAACATGGTTCTTGTACACCAATGGCAGTAATGGGTGACTTTAGAGCGGATAATGCTTTTATGTTTGAAGCACCTTATACAGATTTCGATGTGTTCGATGCAAACTTAACAACTATGGAAGATCAATTTTTTGGTCCTTTCTATACTGCATTGTATAAGTCAATATTAAGTGCAAATAGTGTAATTGAAAAGTCTACTGATGCTACAGAAGTAGGTGAGGCTAAGTTTTTAAGAGCATTATCTTATTTCAAATTAGTACGTGTATTTGGTGATGTTACTGTAAACTTATCTGATCAACCAAGTACAACAGATCGTTCTATTTTAACAAGACAATCTGCTGAAAGCGTTTATAATAGTGTAATTATTCCTGATTTGGAAGATGCAATAGCAGCTTTAGGTACTGAAATCGTCAATGGAAGAGCATCTAAATATGCCGCTCAAGGATTATTGGGTAAAGTATATGTACAGATGGGTAACTTTAGTAGTGCTGAATCTCATCTTGCAGCGGTTGTAAATGGTGCAGCAGCAGCAGGAATTGAGTTACAAGCTGACTTTGAGGATATTTTTGGTTTTGAAAATGATTTAAATTCAGAAATTATCTTTGCTACTCAAATTTCAAGTTCTGTAGTTGATGAATATGGTTTTTCTGAGTTTTGGTCTTGGTCTGGTGGTTTAGATACAAAATCTTTGAATCCATTAGATGAAGATTTAGTAGCTGCTTTTGATGCAAGTCCTGGCGACTTGAGAAGAGATGTAACTATTGATACTGTATCAACAGTTATGGCTTCTCCAAAATTCCCTCAAGCAGATGGTCCTGATCACGATTGGATTGAGTTGAGATTAGCAGATGTTATTTTGTTATATGCAGAAGCATTAAATGAAAATGGAAGTACAACAGAAGCATTAGCAGAATTGAACAAAATCAGAACAAGAGCTGGTTTAGCTGATGCTACAGCAACTTCACAAGCAGATGTTAGACAAGCGATTCAAGATGAAAGAAGATTAGAATTGGCTTTTGAAGGTCAAAGATGGTTTGATTTAGTTAGAACTGGTATGGTTGATGCAGAAATGGGAGAAACTATTGATGCAAATTATCATATATTCCCAATTCCAGTTTCAGAAATATTATCAAGCTTTGATGCGATTACACAGAATGCTGGTTATTAATAAATAGAAATCAAACCGTGTCGATTTTTAAAGACTGATACGGTTTGTTAAATAAATAAATAAATAATAAATAGATAGAGTTTGTTTGCTAATGATTAATTTCGCTCGACTAAGAAGTTAATTACAAACAAACTCTATTTTTAGATGAATTTTTCAAAATTGATTAAATTTAGTTTAGATTATAATTTTTATGCTCTTTACTTAAGAATGTGTTGTGTTTAAAATAAATCGTTTCAAAAAAGTATCTTGATGATTTCAAAATATATAGAATCAACTGCTCTTATTCAAAACATATAAAATCATTTTGAATTAAAACTTAAAGAATAATTATGGCAAAAATAGCAATAGTAACTGGTGCTACAGCTGGTATCGGTTTGGCAGTAGCAAAGAGATTAGGACAAGACGGATATACAGTTATAATTAATGGTATTCAAGATGAAGAAGGTGCTAAAAGAGTTGAAGAACTTGCAGCAGAAGGAATTACAGCTGAATACTACGGATTTGATGTGACAAACGAAGAAGCTGTTACTTCAAACATCACCGCAATCGGTGAAAAATACGGAAGAATTGATGTTTTAGTCAACAATGCTGGTGGTTTAGGAGGTCGTTCAAGATTTGAAACGATGACAACAGAATTTTACAGATTTGTCATGGCTTTAAACTTAGATTCTGTCTTTTTTGCTTCACGCGCAGCAATTCCGTTTTTGAAAAAAGGAGAAAATCCTACCATCATTAACTATACCTCAAATGCTGGTTGGAATGCAGGTGGTCCAGGTGCAGGAATTTATGGAACATCAAAAGCTGCTGTTCACACTATTACAAGAGCTTTAGCAAAAGACTTGGCTGAATATGGGATTAGAGTTAATGCCGTTTCTCCTGGTACAATTGATACCGATTTTCATAAACAAATCAAATCAACAAAACCTGAAGTTTTTGCTTCTTGGGCAAAGAATATCATGTTAGGAAGATTAGGACAACCAGAAGATGTTGCTGGTGTCGTTTCTTTCTTAGCAAGCAAAGATGCTGTTTTCTTAACTGCCGAGACTATTCAAGTTGGTGGCGGTCAAGCATTAGGAATATAAATTTTTCTTAGTGCTAATTGAGATAAAATGACAATATAAATTTATATAGTTAATACATCGTAATAAATTGTTTCAGAATGGGTTGCACTTTTAAAGTACAACCCATTTTAGTTATTAGACATATTTATCACCTGTTCTTTTAATACAAAAAATAAATACGATGACTGTATTGAATAAGTTCCGATTAGATGGAAAAATTGCCTTAGTAACAGGTTGCAAAAGAGGTATTGGAAAAGCAATGGCGATTGCACTCGCAGAAGCTGGTGCTGATATTATTGGCGTAAGTGCGTCACTCGAAAAAAAAGAAAGTGATGTCGAAAAAGCAATCTCTAAATTAGATCAAAATTTTACAGCTTATACTTGTGATTTTAGTCATCGACAATCTCTATATGCATTCATCAAAACTGTAAAAAAGGATTTTCCGATCATAGATATTTTAGTAAATAATGCTGGAACAATAAAACGAGCTGCTGCCGTCGAGCATAGTGACGACTTATGGAATCATGTGATTGAAGTCAATCAAACAGCTCCTTTTATTCTTACCCGAGAAATCGGAAAAGAGATGGTCAAAAGAGGAAACGGTAAAATCGTTTTCACGGCTTCTTTACTCACTTTTCAAGGCGGAATTACAGTACCAAGTTATGCTGCCAGTAAAGGTGCAATTGGACAAATGACTATGGCTTTCGCCAATGAATGGTCCGCAAAAGGTGTGAATGTGAATGCTATTGCACCAGGTTATATTAGTACAGATAATACAGAAGCATTGAGAAATAATCCTATTCGTTCGGAATCTATCCTTTCCAGAATTCCTGCTGGACGTTGGGGACAACCAGAAGATTTTGGTGGACCAATTGTATTTTTATGTTCTGAAGCTTCTAATTATATGAATGGCAGTATTCTCACCGTTGATGGTGGATGGATGGGCCGTTAATTTAGTGGATTATTTTAATAAAATAACTTCATATCATACACAAAATAATAGGTCTTTGAAAAATTTTGTGGTTCATTGACAATTTTTGCCAAAAGCAAAAATTATTGTTTTACGTAGCGGCTGTCTTTAGCTGCCGTAAACAATTTCAAACAAAGACGGCAGCTAAAGACAGCCGCTACCAGCAAAAATTGTCAAACAATCAATTTTGTTTTTGTGTCGAATCTTTAAGTACACTGTAAAATAAATTTATCAACATTTTTGCTTTTTCTTTTCGGCGATAGCTTCATCAGAAAAAGTTTTCCATAGCTATGGCTATGCAAAATTTTTCTTCTTCGCTTTCACCAAAAATAAAGCCACTAAAACGTC
>JBGCFH010000153.1:0-32682 GCA_045106825.1 Saprospiraceae bacterium
AGTGATTTTGAGGTGTTTGTTTGGTATTGAGGGGAATTAGTCATCAGGTGACTTTGAGTCACCTGATGACTATACGCAAACAAGAATACTTTTTTCATTGCTATAAAACCCGTATTTTTACATTTTCCTAAAACTATATTACAATATGCAATTCGAACCAAATACCATTTATCATATCTACAATCAAGGGAATAATCGTCAGCAAATATTTTATAAGGAGGAAAATTATATCTACTTCTTGAGGAAGATGCGAAAACAACTTTTGCCACACGTTGAGTTTTTAGCGTATTGCTTGATGCCAAATCATTTTCATTGGTTGGTTTTGACGAAGGAAAGTGCTTGTTTGCCGAGTAATTCGTTGAAAGCAGGGCATCGCAAGTCATCAGGTGACTCAAAGTCACCTGATGACTACTATATCCAAAACCTAAGCAATTCAATAGCAATTTTACTTCGTTCCTACACAAGAGCCATCAACAAACAAGAAGACAAAAGCGGTTCACTATTCCGAGGAAAAACGAAAGCTAAAAATGGAATCATCGACGGATTCATTACCGTAAATGGAAAGAACAAAGATTTATTCTTTCGAGCCGATAATCATTATGCACGAGTTTGTTTTGAGTATATTCATAATAATCCTGTGGAAGCGAAATTGTGTTTGGAGCAAACGGATTGGCGATATTCTTCGGCGGTTGATTATGCTGGTTTGAGGAATGGAAGTTTGTGTAATCAGGAGTTGGCGAAGAAGTTGATATTTGGTGAGTGAATTGGTTGGTTTAGTCATCAGGTGACTTTAAGTCACCTGATGACTATTTCACTATTCTTACGATTCTGCCAACGTCCGAAAATCAACAGGAACAACTCTCGAAACACCTTGTTCTGCCATTGTTACACCATAAATCACATCAACAGCAGCCATAGTTTGCTTGTTATGTGTTACGATAATAAACTGCGAATCAGTCGAAAATTCCTTGATAATTTTATTGAATTTGCTAATGTTTGCATCATCTAAAGGTGCATCGACTTCATCGAAAACACAGAACGGTGCAGGTTTCAATAAATATAAAGAGAATAACAATGCCGTTGCGGTTAACGTCTTTTCTCCACCTGATAATTGATTGATAGTTTGCGGACGTTTTCCCTTTGGTTTTGCTGTGATTTTGATGACAGAATCTAACGGATTGTCGGGATTTTCTAAAATCAAATCACAATCGTCATCTTCTGTAAATAGCGTTCGGAATACTTTTTTGAAACTATCTCGAACGCTATTGAAAGCCGTCAAAAACTGCTCCGTTGCTTTGGTTTCTATTTCTTCAATTGTATCTAAAAGTGTCTTTTTTGCGGCTAATAAATCATCTCGTTGTTCTTTGATGAAAATGTAACGTTCGCTCATTTCGTCATAAGCTTCGACAGCCATCGGATTGATTTCGCCGTAATTGTTAAGGCGTTTTTTGAGTTTTGCGACGGTTTCTTCGAGTTGCGTTCGGTTGAGTTCTGGATTTGGTGATTTATTCATCAAGTCGTTGATACCAATTTCGAACTCGATTCGTAAGCGTTCGCTGATAGAAGTCAACTTCATTTTGACATCGTTGAAGCCATCTTTTAAGTTAGAAATCACTTGTATCGTTTGCTGATGCTGACGATTGTATTGACGGATTTCGTCTTCGGTTTCGTTGATTGCACCTCTTGATTTGTAATAATCTTCTTCGGCTGCGGTTAAATAAGCTTGATTATCCGATTTTTTGCCGTATAAATCAATTAATTCCGTATCGAGGTCTTTGATGCCTTGTTCGGCTTTCGCCAATTCAGATTCAGAACGTTTTAGACTTCGTTCTGATGTTTCTAATTTGACGTTCAAATCACGAATTTGCTTTTCACGGAAGTTTAATTCTCGCTGCAAAGCGGTGATTTTGTTTTGTTGTTTGATGAACGCAATATTTTGTTGGTTGAACTCTTGCGAAACCTTGTTGAGTTTGTCGGCAATTACTCGATATGAACCATCTTTTTGCGAAATTGCTTCGGCTAATTCTGTTCGTTCGGTTTGTTTAACAACTAATTGATTATCAAAAGTTAATAACTTTTCTTCGATGTTTTTAATACGCCTTTCGGCTTGTTCCTTTTTCACTTTGGCTTCTTTGAGGTACGTTTCAAAGTTTTCTAAGCGAGTTTGAATCGAAACGGCTTCTCGTTTTAAGCGGTTGAGTTGTTCGGTTTCTTTACGAATTTCTCGTGTTTTATCGGCTTGTTTTAAGCGTTTTTGTTGGTCTTGAAGCGTTTGTAATTGCGTAGATAATTTCTCTTTTTGCTCTTTTAGCGTTTCGATTTCTTTAGATAATAATTCCAAATTTTTCTTACGTCCGATACGTTTTCCTTCGAATGCACCGACCGAACCACCAGAAATAGAAAAACGTTTTTGAATGTATTTCCCAGACTTTGATAATACGACAATATGCTCATTATCAATTGGTTGAATATTGTCATCTGCATCGTTAATCAAAACGTTTCCTAATAAATTATTGGCTAAAGCCTGATATTTTGTATCCAATTGAACAATATCCAAAGCCCGAGTTGTTGCTTCGATTGTTGGCGTTTCCACCAAACTATTATTTGCGAAAGCATCTAAAATAAAGAAATTTGCTTTTCCTTTTTTTGATTTATCTAACAACTGAATTGCCGCTAAGGCTTCCGCCAAATCTTGCACCACATAATACGATAAATACGGTTCCAAATAATTCTCAATCGCCACTCGATATTCCGGAGAACAATAGAAAATATCGGACAATAACGGAGCATTTTTGTCCCAGTTTTTATTCTTATTCAAAAACTTAATCGACTCGGGAAAACCTTCCAAATTGTCCACTAAACTTTTAATCAAATTATATTCGTTGCGTTTTGAATCAAGTTTACGATTGACTTTCGTCAAATCTTCACGAACATTTTCAATCAAACCTTCGGTTTGTTTGAGTTGTTCTTGTCGCTGATTTTCAGCATTTTGTAACGAGTTAATTAAGGTTTCTTTTTCGGTTTGAACTTTCGCTTGTGCTTGTCGTTTTTCGGCTAAGTTCGCAACATCTTTTTGACGCACTTCGATTTCTCGATTTGTGCGTTCTATATCTCTTTTTGAATTACCGATTTGAGCATTTTGAATTGCTTTTTCTTTTTCAATATTAAAAATCGTGCGTTCCAAACGCTGTTGATTTTGAATAAAATCGTCTAATTCTGTTTTTAAATTTCCGTGGTCTTTCCGAGTTTTTTCTAAGCGTTCTTCTACGTTTTCCAATTGATTTTCGAGCGTATCTTCAATTCTTTTTTCCGTATTTACTTCGCCACGATAGTATTCAATATCAATTTCGGTTTGCTCAATTTGGTTTTTCGTACTCGTAATATCAGCTGCTAAAGTTGTTTGATTTTGTTGGACAAATTGAATTTTTTGAGCCAACATTTTTTTATCGTTTTCTTTATTTCTAATTGTTCCGACGGTTCGACTTAGATTGCGTTGACGTTCGTTTAAGGCTTTTTCTTGGTCAATATTTCCAGCTTTCGCCTTTTCTAAAGTTGCTTCTAATTGCGTTATTATTGTATTGATTTTCAATAACTTATCTTCTTCGACTTTAATTTTTTGCTCAACCGTTTTATAAGTTGTTTTATGTTCTTGAATTTGAAATAACGCCAAATCAATCGACTGTTCTTTATAACTTTCTTTTATTTCAAAATACTTCTTCGCTCGTTTCGCTTGCCGTTCGAGTTTCTTCAAGTTACCTTCAATTTCAAATAACAAATCCTCCACACGTTCTAAATCGGCACTTGTTCCTTTTAGCTTTAAAAGCGTTTCTTTTTTACGAGTTTTATATTTTGAAATTCCAGCCGCTTGTTCAAATAAACGACGACGAGAATTTTCTCTATCTGCCAACAAATCATCAACCATTCCTAAAGCAATAATTGCATAAGAATTTGAGCCAATTCCTGTATCTAAGAACAGTGATTTTATATCTTTCAATCGGCAAGGAACACCATTGATACGATATTCACTTTCGCCTGTTCGATACAATTGTCGAGTGATGGTAACAGTTGAATATTCGGTTGGTAAAATGTTTTTATCATTATCAAAAGTCAAAGAAACTTCGGCAATATTTCCCTGTTTCCGTTTTTTTGTTCCATTAAAAATCACATTTGTCATCTTATCCGAACGCAATTGTTTACTTTTCTGCTCACCCAAAACCCAACGAATCGAATCGACAATATTCGATTTTCCACAGCCATTTGGACCAACAATTCCAATAATATCTTTATTAAAATTGACAACCGTTTTGTCCGCAAAACTCTTAAAACCCTTGATTTCTAAATTTTGTAAACGCATTTATTAAAGTATGAAGTATTAAGTATAAACTATTGACGTAATGGCGATAATTTCAAAATGCGTGCAAAAATACGAAAATGATTTTTAATATGTTTGAAATGTGATTTTTTGACAATTTTATTCAATAATCAATTAATTAGGCAATTTCTACGTAGCTCAATAATTAAGGAAAAAGGACAAAATAGAACAAATGTAATAATATTTTAATTTGTTAAAATTTAATATTTAACTTCAAAAAGTTTTGGATTTCCGTTTTTTTTTTTTTTGTAAATTTGGTCTAACAAAACAAAGTACTTATTTTGTTTGGAACTTCCGTCAATTCCTAACTTTTTTCTTCTGAGCTCAAAACCCGAAAAAAGTAAAATCTTGCGGACGTTTATTCTCAGCGACGTGATGTTGAGAACCTATTTATTGTAACTTTTTTAATTTTTTACATTAAAAAAAAAAAAAAAATCAATTCAGACAAGTTCGCTGCTTTTAGAGGTAGTGAGATTAGTAATTTGCAACAGATTGTTGGTGGGTATCGTGGAGAAACAATTGTTACGGGTGGTTCAGACCAAATCAAGAAAGATGGAACTCTTAGACCAACAACTGCTGATGGTTCAGGAGTTAGAAACGATGGCTTTAATGATAGTACTTGGGAAAATTAATTTAATTCAAAAATTAACTGTCGCACGACCTTGTGCGACAGTTTAATATTTTTTATTATGAATAAATTTTATATTTATATCTTATTTTTATTTACAATTAATCAATCTTATGCTCAAAACTTAATCAAAAACGAAAGTTTTGAAAATCATAATCCTCTAAAATGTGTTTTTTGTGAAATTTATTTTGACAAGTTTGATAACCTTGTTCATAATTGGGGAAATATGAATAGTGGGACAAAGCTGTGTGATTGTAACTATAAACGCAATGCTGATGAAATAAGAAAAGGTAACAATTGTGATACTGATAATATAAAGCCTAAAAGTGGAAAGGCATTCATTGAAATGTTTTATGGTCCACAATGGTTAGATGATGCACATGAAACAAAAGGTGTTACTTCTTATTTAAATGCATCTTTCATTGAACCTTTAACCATTGGAAAGTTATACGAAGTGAGTTTCTGGATTTATATAGAACAAAGACCTAACTCTGATGAAAATCTACCAAATAATATAGGAATTACATTCTTACCTAAAATGATTATTCGTCCAAATCGTGCTATGCTGGTAAACGATGACTTTCTGATAGATAAAGTTATTTATGATGAATGGTATCAAGTAAAATGGATTATTCGTCCTACCTGCACGTTACGTCATTTAGTTATTGGAGCATTTAGAAATAATAATTTTCCAATGCGTAATGATTACGAAAATGAATCACGATATTATATTGATGACGTTGTGGTTAAAGAAGTTTTGAAGGATAATATTGAAGAAGAAGATGTTATTACACCTTTCTGTAAATCTAAGGTTGATTATGCAAAAAAAGAGAAATTTATAGAAAAAATAGAAACAGTTACGTTATCTTTTGAAAGTAATAAATCATCACTCACAGAAAGTGAAAAGCAGAAATTAGATAAATTTGCAATTGAAGCTAAAAAAAATCCTAAAGCTGTTTTTTGGATTAGTGGTCACACCGATTCTAAAGGTAGTAATCATCAAGAATTATCAAAAGCAAGGGTTCAGGCAGGTATAAATTATCTAAATCAAACATATAAAATTCCGATTTATAAATTCATCTCAACCTTTGAAGGGAGTGCAAAACCTGTTGCAACAAATGAAACAGAAGAAGGACGACAAAAAAATAGAAGAGTTGAAATTAAACATACAAACTACGAATTATCACAAAAAATTTATTATGACATCGTAAAATACAATCAAACTAATAATATAGATTCCGCATTTTTATTAATGAATGTTTGGTTGTACTTGTCAAAACCATCAAATCATATTTTAGTAAATCATGATAATAGATTACGTTTAATGCAAAATAATAAAAGATGGAAAGGTGTCGAATCTCGTATTACGCACAGCTATAAGAATTTCAAAAATCCGACCTATGCTTATGAATTAGAAAAACTGTGGGCAGAAGACCAAAAATATAGAACTCTAAACCGTTATGTGAATAACTTGGGTTATATTCCTATTCTTGAAGATTTAGCTATTCCCGATACGATTCAGTTACCTAAAAATCTTCATGAGTTAGATAAAACTAATTTTGTCCAATTAGAAAAATTAATCAAAAAATATGGTTTTCCTAAAAGTGAAGAAGTCGGAAATAGAGCTGAAGAAGCAGCTATCTTGATGATAATTCATCAATCAGACACTGAAAAAATGGAGCAGTATTTAAGTTTGATAAAACAGAAATGTTTACAAGGAGATTTGGATTGGCAGTTTTATGCCTTATTATTTGATAGAATAAAATTAATAAAAAAAGAACCGCAACAATACGGAACGCAACAAGTTTTGAATGAAGATGGAATTTATGAATTATATAAATTAGAAGACAAAACAAAAGTCAATGAATATCGAGAGGAACTTGGACTTTTCCCAATTTCTATTGATAAATAATGTTAATAATACTATGATTTTAATTCTTTCAAATATTTACGATTACTCAACGATACAGATTACACATTGGCTAAAGCACTACAACGTTCCTTTCGTCCGCCTAAATGGTGAAGAGGTTTATCATTTACAAAAAGTAACATTAGAAAATAACAAAATTAATTTTGTAATTTTTAATGATAATAAAACGATTCGATTGAGTGAAATAAAAAGCGTTTGGTATCGACGAGGGCAATTGAATTTTACGTATAATTTGCATCCACAAGAATTTGGTGATTTGGGTAGAGTGATTGAAATGCACTTAAAAGATGAATTAGAAATTACGACTGATTTATTTTATTTTTTGCTAAAAGAAAAACCGCATATCGGAACATTTGAACGTCGAGGTATGAATAAGTTAATTGTATTGTATGAAGCTCAAAAAGTGGGTTTGAAGATTCCCGAAACGCAAATTACAGCAATGGCTGAAAATACTTTTTTTGAAAAAAGTAAAAGCTATATCACGAAGTCCATTTCTGAAACTTTTATGCCTGAGTTTGAATTTGGAAATTATGTAATTTATACAGAAAGTATCGAAAAAACACAGCTTCAAAGTAAATTTTTTCCAACTTTATTTCAACAGAAGTATGAAAAAGAGGCAGATTTAAGGATTTTTTATTTAGATGGACAATTTTACAGTATGGCGATTATTTCGCAAAGTCATCAGCAGACCGCAACTGATTTTAGAAAGTATTTGATTGAAAAACCAAACCGTAGTTTGCCATTTCAATTACCAAAATTGATAGAGAATAAATTAAAAAAATTGATGGATAAAGTTGAACTGGAAACAGGTTCGATTGATATGATTTTGACGAAAAGTGGTGAGTATGTTTTCTTAGAAGTCAACCCTATTGGTCAATTTGGTATGACTTCTTATCCATGTAATTATTTTTTAGAACGACAAATAGCAAAAACTTTAATTGAGAAAAGTTATGAAAGAATCTGATAAAAAAAATGATAAAAAACGCTTATTGAGTTTTCATTATCCTAAACTTGAAAAGCACCCCAATTTACCTTTGAATTATCAATTTATCTCCCATTATTCAAAGACTGTAATTGACGAAAACGGGCATACTATTTCCACTGGATTTGATACACATAAGGCGATAAAAATGGAAAAACTGCAAACGACTTTGAATGAATTTTATGGCTATTATAAACCAATTTCAAGGATCTTTGAAGATAAAATAAATACTGACAATGAATAAAAATATACCATTTCGATTAGTGTCTGATTCGTTTGTCGTACAAGGTGCGAGTCGTGCTTTAATTGCTGATACAGGACGAAAGGAGTATCATTTAATTCCTAAAATATTAGGTCATATTTTACAAACAGAAAAAGGAAATACAATTGATGAAGTCATTGAAAAATATGCTACAAATGATGATGAAAAAGAGATTTTAATAGATTATTTTAGCTTTTTGCAAGAACATGAATTATTGCTTTTTTCTAATCAATTAGCGTTATATTCGGATATTGGTTTAGATTGGGATTTTCCTGGTCTTATTGCCAATTCGATAATAGATTTTGGTTTAGAAAATATTGCTTATTTGCCTAAAATCGTTTCCTCTTTAGAAGATTTAGGTTGTCGTTATGTTCAATTGCGTTTCTTCGAAAATATTAATATTACAACTTTAGAACAGGTAATCACCTATTTTGATAATTCAATTATTGAATATGTTGATGTTACAATTCCTTATGATGGAAATACACCTAATTATTACGAAAAATTAGTTATAGAAAATTCAAGAATTAACAGTTTGGTTATTTTTGAATATCCAAATCATCAAACGTATAGCAAACAAAATATACAAGGTCGAGGAGGTATTTTTACTTATCCAAACAAGATAACTGCTTCGAGTTGTGGTATTGTAAGTCCACATTTCTTTGGTGCAAATATTCATCTACTCACCGAATCCCAACACCACAACACTTGCCTAAACCGCAAAGTTTCTATCGACCAAAACGGAGAAATCAAAAACTGCCCAAGTATGGCAGAAAGCTACGGAAACATCAAAGACACAACTCTTCAAGTAGCCTTAAACCATCCTGATTTCAAGAAATATTGGAATATCAAAAAAGACCAAATCGCAGTTTGTCAAGATTGTGAGTTTCGACATATTTGTACCGATTGTCGAGCGTATTTAGAAACTCCTGAAGATATATATTCAAAACCGCTCAAATGTGGCTACAATCCTTATACTTGTGAATGGCAAGATTGGAGTACAAATCCGCTGAAGGAAAAAGCGATGAAATATTACAATATTGAAAAATATTAAGATTGCCCACTGAAAAACTGAATCACTTTCCCCACTTCCTCAACTGCTTTACAATAGCAGCGAAATCTTTATGCAAAGGTGCTTCAAAAGCTAATGCTTCGCCAGTAATTGGATGTTGAAAAGTTAGCTTGTTGGCGTGCAAAGTCGTTCTGGACATCAATGGTTTTTCAGTATCAAATTTACCAAGTTTATAGTTGGATTTAATTTCGGATAAGTATAAATTTTCTCGTTTACCATACAATTCATCTATAGCCAACGGATGACCTAATGACTGAAAATGTACCCGAATTTGGTGTGTTCGACCAGTTTTAATGTTCGCTTCAACTAAAGCATATTTTTTAAACTCTTCAATCACTTTCCATTCTGTAATTGAGCGTTTGCCTCGTTCAGCGATAATCATTCGAGAAGAGTTGACTTTGTTTTGAGCAATCGGTTTATCAATGACACCTTCTTTTCTCAATGGTTTACCATCAACCAGAGCCAAATATATTTTAGAAACAGTTCTATCTTGAAATTGCGTAGAAAGATTTTTGTGGGCTTCAGCCGTTTTTGCAAAACACATAATTCCGCTTGTCGGTTTATCTAAGCGATGAACTGTAAAAACTTCTCCAAACTTTGCTCTTAAAAATCCTAATACATTCGGCAATTGAGGTGCATATCTATCTGGAATAGATAAGAAATTCGGTGGTTTGTTGACCACAATTACGGAATCGTCATGATATATTATTTCTACCTTCGTCTTCATGTCGCAAAAATAGTAATTAGGTGTGAAGTGTGAGGTGTGAGGTGTAAGATTTTTTTAGGACGGGATAATAATTACAAAATAAAGAGGCTGTTTCAAAAGCCAGAAACAAGAACAAGTTTACTAAAGTTTTAAATTTTAACAAACTTAAATTCAATACATTACAAATAAAAATAAATACTATTTGTAATAGTTTTTGACTTTTAATAAAGGGTTTTCTCATAAAAAATTAATAATGCCAAAATCGTGCGTTTAATCGGATTAAAATCCGATTCTTTAGATGGTTTATTACAAAAAAGCACTCGAAAATATAAAGTTGAGTGTTTCATTAATCCTTTTCCTATCTATAGAATCGGGTTTTCAACCCGATTAAACGCAGAATGTTTTTTATGAGAAAGCCCTTACTTTTAATACAACCTCTTTATAAATAATATTTATTTTACACTGTTTGAATAATATCGTATTGTGTAATTACATGTAAAATTCCTGCTTTATCTTTTGCTAATACAGCTCGTGTTTTACGATTGATATACAAATTCAATTGTTTACAAGACATATCTTCTTGCACAATAGGAAATGATTCGCCCATAATTTCAGCAACTTTCTTTTCTGCGTTATTATATGGATTTTCCAAAAGGTAATTCAAAACAGCGGTTTCCGTTAATGAACCAACGATTTCATCATTTTCCATCACAGGCATTTGAGAAATATCGTGTGACTTCATAATATCGAAAGCGTGACGAACAGTTTCATCTTTATTGATAGAATAGAAAGTTTTGTTTTGCTTTTGAGCAATAACATCACGTACTTTCAATTCATCATCTAAAAATCCTCGCTCACGCATCCATTCATCATTGAAAATCTTACCAACATAACGACTTGCATGATCGTGAAATAAAACAACGACAACATCTGTTGGCTTCAATTTGTCTGCCAACTGTAAAATACCAGCCATTGCAGAACCAGCAGAGTTTCCAACCAAAATTCCTTCTTGACGTGCCAACTCACGAGTCATTACCGCAGCATCTTTATCAGTTACTTTTTCAAAGTAATCAATGATTCCGAAGTCTACATTTTTAGGTAAAATATCTTCACCGATTCCTTCTGTCACATAAGGATAAATTTCTTTTTCATCAAAAACACCAGTTTCGTGATATTTTTTAAAAACAGAACCGTATGTATCAATTCCCCAAATCTTAATATCTGGATTCTTTGATTTTAAGAATTTTCCAACACCCGAAATCGTTCCGCCAGTACCAACTCCAACGACAAAATGTGTAATTTTTCCATCGGTTTGTTCCCAAATTTCTGGGCCAGTTGATTCAAAATGTGCTGTACGATTCGACAAATTATCGTACTGGTTGCACCAATAAGAATTTGGGATTTCTTTATTCAATCGTTCTGCCGTAGAATAATAAGAACGAGGATCATCAGGTTCTACATTCGTTGGACAAACGATAACTTCTGCACCAACCGCTTTCAGCATATCGACTTTTTCTTTCGATTGTTTATCGGTTGTGGTGAAAATACAGCGATAACCTTTTACAACTGCTGCAATAGCAATACCCATTCCTGTGTTACCAGAAGTACATTCGATAATAGTTCCACCAGGTTTCAAATCACCTCTTGCTTCTGCATCTTCGACCATTTTTAAAGCCATTCTATCTTTTACAGAATTACCTGGATTAGTGGTTTCGACTTTTGCTAAAATCGTAGCTTCTGTCTTAGAAGCAATTTTGTTTAATTTGACCAAAGGCGTATTTCCGATGGTTTCTAAAATGTTATTAAAAACACGCATAATTTTATTTTAGTGATTAGTACATTAATGATTAGCAATTTAATAAATCACCAAAAACTTGTACTAAATAAATTTTGGATAACCGTATTCAATATTAGTTCATTGACAATTTTTGCCAAAAGCAAGAATTATTGTTTTCCGTAGCGGCTGTCTTTAGCTGCCGTAAACAATTTCAAACAAAGACGGAAAGACAGCCACTACTGGCAAAAATTGTCAAACAACCTCAATATTTTACCGCAAAATTATCATTTATAATAACTAATATCAACCCTAAAACTTTTATTAATACCACCAAGTGCTTTTCCTGCACCTGGAGAAAGCACCAAAAGCGTGTCATAGCGATAACCTGCGGACTGCATACGCCCGACGACTTTAACATAAAGTGAACGATTATTTAAAGGATTTGTAACTTTTAATATCGTTCCTATTGGTGCAGTTTTGTGTAATGCATATAAATTATTTCCTTTTTGGTTTTTGTGCCAAGCTGCTGGGCCTTTTTCTTTAATCTCTTTTTTACGTGTATTTCGACTATCTTTTAGATAAATTGCTTTTAATTTTCTGTAAGAACTATACAACGAAATTGGTAACCATGCTCGAACACCAACCTTCGGCAAAATTCCGTTAAGATCAATCCAACCAACGATAACTTTATCTCCGATTTCTAAAGTATCATGAGTCATATTATTTAATTGGCGAAAAGTATCTAAATTCATTTTAAACTTAGTTTTCGCAATTTTATAAACGGTATCTTTTGGTTTGACTGTATAAATTACTTCAATCATTCGCCATTTAGGCATTTTGTTAGCACCTTGCCATTTAATATCTCTACTTCCGATAGGTATTTTAATAACTTGATTTATTTTTAAACCTGACTTAAGGGTTGAATTATAATACATCAAATCAGAAACCTCTAAACCATAGTATTTTGAAATAGAATATAGCGTTTGTTTCGGTTTGATACGGTGTAATAAAAATTTACTACTTCCTTGTAGAATAACTTCAATACTATCCGTAGGATGTAGCATTCGTAACGGAATGACGATTGAATCTTGTGAGGTTGTTGCAAAAATATTTGTAACAAATAGAATAGAAATAATTGTGAGTGAGCTAATGTGCTTCATTTACTTTGGTGATTAGTGTTATAGTGATTAATTATTTATGATAAATAATGGTTAATTTTTTATTTTTTAAGAGGCCGTAGTTTTTTTATTGAATATAAGTTACTAAAATTAAGTTTCAACAGCCATTGTTTTTAGACCAATAATATGCGAATCGCCGACGGTTCCGATGATATATATATCAATTTCTACTTCTCCTATTTTGAACGCTTTAGCATTAGCAACCTGTGATTCAAAAAATGTTATAATTTGTCTAAATCTATTTGCTTTTTCACGTCGTTCGGTAGAGTAGTAAGGGCGAGATTTTGCCATTCGAGACAGCATTTTGTCGGGCGTTAATTCTTTTATTATAGATTTATCTTTGTTATCTATATATTGTTGTATCGTTGTTATATCAACTATTTCAGTATTTATACTCCAACAAATCACTTCAAAAGGATAATCACTTTCACTTGTGAAAAGCAAATCCTCGGACATACTTTTAAGTATTTCAATTAATTCTTCAACATCTTCATTTCTATCCTCATTTGGAGGACGATAGAAGAACCCTTTTATGTAGTCATACCAAGCCATTGTCCAAAGATAAATAAACCGAAATACTATAAAAGCATTTCGGTTTATAAATTTTAATTTGAATAAATTTTAATGTTGTATAATTTTGTTGTTGTTGATTTAAAATTTGATGAATTGTCTTGTAATTTGTTGATTTCCTTGTTGAATAATAATAATGTATTGTCCTGATAACCAATCTATTACATTTAGTTCTAAATTGTTCTCATAGAGATTATTGATTGTTTGCATGACTTGACCATTCATATTGTAGATCATCACATCAGTTGATACTTCATTTTGTGGCAACTGAATATTTACATAATCGACTGAAGGATTTGGAAATACTTTTATATCGCCTACCTTTATAGATTGATGTTCTATTGTAATAATATTCGTATAGCTTGATTGACCATCGAAATCAACCTGACGCAAACGATAATAGTTTAAACCTGTTTTAGGATTTTCGTGAGCAAATTGATATTCATTATAATCAGTTGTTGTACCTGCACCATCAACGATTTCGATTGTTTCAAAATTAATACCATTCAAACTGTGTTGTACTTCAAAATACTCATTATTTTCTTCTGAATAAGTTGCCCAGTCTAAAGTCGTTGAAGTATTTTCTACTTGTCCTTCAAAATACGCTAATTCTACAGGAAGAACAGTAGTCAGCGTAAATGCAATCTCATCGAATGCTAATGTTCCTGTCGCATTTACTGCTTCATAACCATAAACACGCACTTCAAGAAACGACGTATTCTCAAATGCCACATTAGAATTAAAATTAATGTTGAGTGTAGAATAATTTGTTCCTGATAATGAAATAGGAAAACCTAATGGTATAAAAGTACCTCCATCAACGATTACTTCAACCATAACTTTTTGAGGGCCATTAGCATCTCGTTTTATTTTGAATTCCAATCCATCATTTGAAAAATCTAAATTATCATCTATAGCATCAACTCTCAATCGGAAATAATCTCCTGAATTGTGTGTGCTGTTTGTTGTCCAACCATCGCTTGCATAAGCTAATCCACCTAAAAATGATGGTGAATTTCCAATATCATATCCAGTAACATAAGAAGTTGAACCGACATTGAAAGTAGCATTTTCTGCTGTCATTCCTGCTTGAACACCAGAAGGTGCATTTGTACCTGATTCAAAATTCCATGCAGTTTGTGTTTGGGCAAAAATGATACTTGTACTAAATATAAAGGCAATTAACGTAAATAACTTTCTCATATAAATAACTTTTTTTGATAAATACATAATACAAATATATTAAAATATTTTATATATAAAAAAATGTGTTATTGCTTTTTATAAATATGATTAAAAAATATTTACATGATTAGAAACTTTTAATAATAAAAAATATACACGTTGAGTAGATAAGATTGAAGTATATGACATATCATTATTAATCATATCGTCAATACAGGATGCACGAATTTTTAACAAAAAAATTAATAAATTATATCTATTCGTGTATTTTACCTGTCTCGAAATGTTAGTAATAGCAAAAATTGTCATATGGATTTACTCCAATTGACCTTCTAATTTTCCATTACGGATTGCCCACAATCCTAAAAATGTAATCAAGCCATTTAAAATCAATAATTCAAATCCGAATTTGTAACCAAAGAACAATTGTGTGGAATACATACTTAAAAAATAACAAATGATTGGAGAAGCAATACAAACGTAAGGTGCTAATTTGTCATTGATTTTATATTTTGTAAAGAAGCCAAAAACGTATAAACCTAATAACGGCCCATAAGTATAACCTGCAACTTTAAAAACTTCATTGATAACCGAATCGTCATTCAAATTCTTAAAAATAATAATGACCATTACCAATAAAATGGAAAAGCTAATATGAACGATAGTTCGAGTACGACGATTTTCTTTACTGTCTGCATCTTCCTTTTTTTCAAAATTCAAAAAATCTACACAATAGGAAGTCGTCAACGAAGTTAATGCAGAATCGGCACTCGAATAAGCAGCAGCAATCAATCCTAAAATAAATAAAATCCCAACAACTGGCGATAAGTGTTCTAAAGCAATCATCGGAAATAATTGGTCTGTTTTTTCAGGAATAGCAATACCTTGAGTATTCGCATAAATATATAATAACGCACCTAAACCTAAGAATAACAAATTCACAAAAATCAAAACAACACCTAACGAAACCATATTTTTTTGAGCATCACCAATATTGCGACAACTCAAATTCTTTTGCATCATATCTTGGTCTAAACCTGTCATAACAAATGCAATAGAAGCACCAGCTAAAAACTGTTTGAAGAAGTTATTTGGATCTGACCAACCGCCTTCAAAGAAGAACATCTGTGAATAATCAGATTCTTGAACCGTTGAAACTAATCCGCTGATACTTAAATCCATTTGATTACCAATTGCTAAAATTGTCAACACAACAGCGGCTAACATACAGAATGTTTGTAGCGAATCTGTCCAAACTATTGTCTTGATCCCACCACGAAACGTATAAATCCAAATTAATATAATTGTACCAATTACCGTTAATTCGAAAGGAACATTAAACGGTTCAATACCCAAAACGAAGGCATCTAAAACCAAAGCCACTAAATATAATCGAAATGATGCACCGATGACACGAGATAAAATAAAGAAACCTGCACCAGTTTTATATGCAAAAAAGCCAAATCGTTTTTCTAAATACGTATAAATCGAAGTTAAATTTAAACGATAATACATCGGTAATAAAACCGTAGCAATCAGTATATAACCAACCAAATACCCAAACACCATTTGCATATAAGAAAAATCAATATTTCCACCACTTTCTTTACCGACAACTCCAGGAATCGAAATAAATGTAACTCCAGAAAGTGAAGCTCCAATCATTCCGAAAGCGACAATATACCAAGGTGATTGTTTTGAACCGATAAAGAAGTTGGCATTGTCAGAAGCACCTTTGCTGGTGATGTATGAAACGGCAATTAATAATAGAAAATATCCGCTGATAACAGCTAAAATAAGTGTTGGCGTAAGTTGTCCCATTTTTAGTGATTAGTTATTATTGTTTTAGTGATTAGTCACTACTTTTTTAGAAAGGCATAAAAATAGTCAAATTGTTTGATTGTTTAATTATAGAATTATCTTTTACTTATATTCGATTAACAATCAGCGAGGTACGAGCGACACAATCAAACAATGAACAAAGCGATAACAATTAAATTCTAATGATTCGAATCAAAGTCTTCTACAATTGACATAATCAGTAAAATATCCTCAAAGTATTCTCGAATAAGTTTAAAGTTAGCGTTAGACTTGAAAATGTTTGGTTCTAAAATATCTTTTGATTCTGTAATGGCAATATTGACATAACCATTTAAGAAAGAAACATAGATTTTTTTACCAGAGCGTTTTCTATAATCCAAGATTGTTTTGAAAGCATTTTTCGAAAGCAAAGAATCTATTTCTACGCCTTGTTCAGCATATACGACAAAGGCTTTATCAAACTCTTTTGTGGGCAAATTGATACGTTGTCCACCTTGACTTGTAATACCTCGAATCGTTTCTGATAATTCTTGTCTTTCCTCTTGCGGAATAAAAACAACTAATCCGCCACCAACATCATAAAAGAAATTTGCTTTAAAAAAAATACCTCTAAAAATCGTTTCGTATATCGCTCGAACAGGCGACAATCGAGCAACGTATAATTCGCTCATCTCAAAAGTCGCTGTACCAATATAACCCGAAATATAATCTTCACCTTCATAAATAGTCGGTGAAAGATTAAAAATTCCACTATCTCTAAATGTTGATTTAGAAATTTTTTGATTGTATTGATAAACCAGTTTGGCTTTTAGATGTTGGCCCATTCTTTTCTTCAAAACTTGGTTTCGAATGTCTAAGATTCTTATTTGTTTTTCAGCATAATTAATTTGTTCTTCGAGACCTTCTTCAAATGATAATTTGATAGTTTGTAATTTTCGTTCTATAACCAATCTATCTGCGTCCATCTCCGCAATTCGTTTTTGACTATTTCCATCCGGTGTAGCGATAGCATGACGAATTTTTTTCTTAATATCGTCCAGTTCTTCTTCCAACAAAAGCACTCTTTCTTTGACAACATCAATCACTTCGTGTTCCATTCCACTATCTATATTTCGAGCGATGTCATCTAACCGTTGTTCTATTTTAGCGTACAGTTTCTGCTTTTTTCGAGAAATCTCCTTCTGAAATTCTATAATTTGGATATTATAAGCTTGTATTTTTTGTTCTATTTCTAATAATCTTCGATCGTTCCCCGCTTCAATTTCCTCATCAATAAAATTTAATATTAATTGGATAATTTTAGGTTTGAACTCCGCTTTGAATGCTTTAATACGATAATAAGTCATTGATCCCAAAATCGTAATCGGAATCAACGCAAATAATGTTAATGCAGGAACTTCGGCAATAATGAGTAAATAAACGATAAGTAAGAACAATACAATAGTAAGAAAAAAGATGTTTCGCATTCGTTTACGTCTTTTTTCTAATTTACTAAGAGCAGGAGATATTATCTTGTTGTAATAAACTCTAAACCGATCAATCGTTTTTTGATATTGTTCTTTTGTCATCCGTTAGTTTAAGTGGTTTAAGTAGTTTTGTAGTTTAAGTAGTTTATGGAAATTACAAAATTACTCACCTAAATTTTTACTAAACTACTAAAACTACTTAAACTACCCAACTACTTAAACTAAAAGACAAAAAAAAACCTCTAAATTAATAGAGGTTCATTATAAGGAAAATAGGAAAAAAGGGTGTTAAATATAACACTATTTTATATAGATCCGCTTAACTGCAGAACCATTTTCTGTTTGTACTTTGAACAGATACCAACCTGTTGAAATATTATCAACTGATACTTGAATTGTTCCTCTTTGATTGAGTGTTTGTTCTTGTATTTTGTGTCCTATACTATTAAATATCTCAATGTACTCACCATAGACATTACCTAACTCTAAGGTCAAAATACTTTCTACGGGATTCGGATAAAGGCTAATATTTTGATAATTTGAAATAGATTCAGTAGCCGTTGTACTGAATGTAACAGAGCCTTCTTGTCCTGTGATAGGAATCGGTTGACCTAATGTATCAATTGCTTGAATTGCATATGGATTTAAGTCAAATTTTATACTTGATTGAAGCCCAATTACAATATCTGTAATCGTAAAATCAACTGTTGCCAAACGACTAAATCCTGTTACATAAGATTGATCTGTTCGTGCATTTGCCATCGCAATATCTCCTGTAAAAGCGTTATCAATCGCTAAGGTAGCGGCAGTATTATTTTGTCCAATGATTGATGCATTATGATATGTTACATTTACAGAACCTGCATCTACAATGCTTTCATCGTAATCTAATAAGAATGCAATTCCTAAAAGATCATTTACCGGATCATTTGTTGTACCAATCATGATTCCCGCAGAAATAACGAATGGATCATTTGGATTTGTCGGATAGACAATTGGATCAAATTGAACCCAAAGCGGTGTTCCTTCTGCACTTTTTTGTACAATACCATCATGTTCAAACATGAAATTTTGCTGTATAACGGCTAAGTCATTTAGGTCAACAACGCCATTTCCATCTGCATCAGCGTGTTTGAAATCAACATTATTGCTCGTTTGAATTTTCCAATTTGCAGAAGCTTGACCAACAAAATCACTACTGGCATTTGGTCTTGCTTTTCCAAATGTACCGTTGTGCAAAGCAATCGGCAATACATCATACGCATTTACGATATTATCATAATTAACATCGCCTGGAAAAACACAATCTGTATAATAACAAGTGCTATCCAAGTATTCGCCCGAACCATCAATCGTAATGTCGTGACAAGTTGTTGAACTACAACCAAAACTATTGCTAACCGTAAGACAAACACTAAATGTACCTGAATTTGCGAAAGTATACGTCAATGAACTCAGTGCATTGAATGTTATTCCATTCCCAAAATCCCAAGAAGCATTTGTATATTGTCCTGCTGAAATATTATGGAACTCTATGGTATGATTACTTTGATTTGTACCAAAAAAGTCAGCTTCACAAGTTTGAGCTTTTAGACCAAAACTTGTAACCATAAAAAATATGGTTATTGACCAAAAAAATTGAGTTCTCATTTTATAGGTTGTTGGCATTTGATTATAAAATTTTGGTTTAGTCGTTTTTTGACAATACAAATATGTAGTAAGTATCTGTTTATAAAAAATACAATATCCTATATTTGTACATAAGCAAAATTAACATTAAAATCTGTAAATCATTGATAAACAAGAGTTTAATTGAAATGTTAAATTGATTTGTACGGAAAAACTATTTGTCATTTTTTTTTAAACTTATTGAAAATACTACATTTCAGCTTTTTTTTTTTGAAATTTGTACAGAAAAACTAATAATTTATTACTCTAATTTTAATAAATTATTGAATTAAATATGTGTTTTTTAACAATTTTTAGTAGGTTTTCTATTCAAATAACACCTCTATAACTGAAGCAAAATGGTAGATAGTAAATTAATAACATTACTAAAAACATTTAATAAGTATGAACTCAATCGGTTGAGAAAATATGTTGAATCTCCATTTTTTAATGAGAATGAACTCTTAATAGATTTATTTGATGTGATTGATAAGTTTTTGAGATCAAACAGAATAAATTTAGAACAAAAAGCGGTTTGGAGAAGTATTTTTAATAAAAAAACTTATAACGATACAAAATTCAGGCGGTTATGTTCTGACTTAAATAAGTTGGCTCAAGATTTTTTAGCTATTGAAGATTTCAAAAATCAACCTTTAGCTTTTGAATCTTATCAACTTAGATTATTGAATTATAAAGGATTAGATAAACATTATCTGGCTGTTGAACGAAATGCACAGCGAGATAGAGACCGATTACAACTACGTGATGCGATGTTTTTTTATAATAATGCGATGTTGGAATACGAAAAACACGTTTATTTAGAAAAACATGGTGTAATGCGAACTAAAAAAGTAAATCTAAGTGCAGCAGATTTACAATTAGATTGCTTTTTTTTGTCTTTAAAATTAAAAAATTATTGTGATGCCATTAATTATAAAAACATTCTGAATATTGATATTCAGATAGGAATGATTCAGGAATTACTTGACATTGCGAAACGTGACGAATATCAAGCTGTACCTGCGGTTGCTATTTATTATCAAATTTTGTTAACATTAACCGATAGGGAAGATGAAGCTCATTTTTTTAATCTAAAGAAATTATTGAATGAAAATAATTTCCGCTTTCAGCAACAAGAAATGCGTAACATGTACATATTTGCTCAAAATTATTGTATCAAAAAAATTAATACAGGCAATGCAAAATATTATCGAGAACTATTTGATATTTATAAAACATTAATTGAAACAAAAATTATCTTAAACAAAGGTATTATCGTGCCTTGGGATTATAAAAATATTACAAGTGTTGGTTTGAGAGTTGGCGAATATAAATGGGTTGAAAAGTTTATCAAAAATTATAATCAACACTTGCCCAAAGATCATCAAAAAAATACGTTGACATACAATTTAGCAATTCTACATTTTTATAAAAAAGATTATAACGAAGTGATTACATTATTGCGTGATATGTCATACAAAGACGTATTTGATGCATTACAAGGTCGATGGTTGTTATTAAAAACGTATTATGAGTTAGATGAATATGATGCATTAGACGCTTTGATTGATAGCTTTCGGATATTTTTAAGACGTAATAAATCTATCTCAAAAAGTTATCAAAAAATGTATATGAATGCTATCAAGTTTCTACAAAAAATCATGAAAGTACCTTATGAAAGTAAATCCTCTGCCGAAAAACTATATATACAAATTAAGGAATGTTCACCGATTGCAGAACGACGATGGTTATTACAAAAATTAGAGGAAATCCGATAGATTGTTTTAGAACACATAATTCGTAACTCGGATTATCTAATAATAGATTTGTGATGTATTTAAAAAATCTTAAACTATTAGAAAACTAAAAATTAGGCAAAAAAAAATTTGGTATGTCCTTTTTGAGTAAAGGACAATACCAAACAAATCAACAACAACTATTCTTTTTATAATTTCTTAACTAAACTATTTTTCGTTTTTACAAAGATGGTAAATTATTTTTTTGCAGATTCAAAATGGGTGATTTTTTGTGACATTATTATTCAGCAAAATAAAAAAAGCATAAATGTTTATTGATTTAATAATCAGACATTTATGCTTTTTTTTATTCTAATCTTCTTAAAATAGGTTGTATAAAAAGAAGTATGTTAAGGTAGCTCAATTTTCTTACTTTGCTTAAAACTTTCGCCTTTGATGAGTACAAAGTAAGTACCAGGTTCATAATCATCCTTCGAAATCGTACGAAATATGATTTCATTTATGTCCATTACTTGATTGAATAATTCCTTTTCAAGGTTTCCTTCTTCATCAAATAACTGAATAACAACTTGCTGTTTTTCTCTTACTCTTAGTTGTATCTTCTTTCTATCTCCATCATCTTTTAACTTTAAGATATGAACATCATCCTTTTTTGATACCGTTACTGCTTGTACCTCACTATATATGTAATTTCCACCGATTTCTTGTTTCAAACGATAAAAATTGATACCTGGCTCAAACTCTCTCGCTTCAAAAACATAATGTCCATCTTCAAAACCGATTGCTTCTGTTGTACCGACTTCATTATAAATTTCATCATCTATCGAATGTTCGATAATAAATGCACCGTTGTTCTTAGATGTTTTCCATTCTAAATGCACAAAGTTGTCATTTTCTATGAATTTACTATCAAATAAAGAGGTTGTGATAGAAGAAGGCGAAGCTTCAATTTTTTTTTCATCAGGTTGATACGTTTCCTCAATCGTATATTCCTCACCTGTTTTCGAACTACTTTTTTGTGCAATTGCTTCTATATTGCACAATAGACAGATAATAATAAATAATTGTGTGATTTTTGTGACCATAATCTATAACATTTTGAACGAACAAAATGACTTTGTTTTTTCTATTATATAAAGGTTATAAATCAAATCGCACTATTGAAACACCATAATTAGATTAACTTCAAAACTATTTTGATGTGTATTCAATAAGTAGCAAAAATGATTTTAGACTGTGTGTTTATTCTATTAAGTGAAAGTAAAAACAAGTTTCTGATTCAAAATTCCTAAAATATCTTATGAAAGATTTTTTAAATCAAAATCGTGTTTTTATTAAAATTTTTTGTGAGGTATGTTTGACTTCAATATTAGAAGAATCATAAAATGGTTATTTTATATGTTTTAGTCAAAACCGAATAAACTTAACTCGTGACATATCTCACTTACAACTATTTTATTTAAACAGCAATAACTGTGCTAATATATAAAATATTGTAATGTTTAATATTGTTGTTTATCAATACAAATGAAAGGTTTTGGAGAATAGTAGACTTAATAATAAGCGTAATGAAATTGATTTATAAATAAATTGTTTTATATTTTTTTTATAAATAGTCAGTTATATATATGAAAATCCACACAATATACTTTTTGTATGATGAACGAAGTTTTAGTCATTAAAATTTACGTTTCGCTGAAACGTAAAATAAAATCACAATTGCTAAATTTTGCTTCGCAAAATGCTTTTTTCACGCAGATTCACGCAGATTCATGCAGATTTTTTTGATAAAAAAAATGATTTTGTTAATGAAAAATCTGCGTGAGATGATTGTTTTGCAAGGCAAAACGTAATATTTTCGTTTTTAAATTTAATATCAGCGAAACATGAATTAAAAATAATCGCTTTAAGTGTATAATAAATTAATACCAAAGAAGCTATAATTTATAAATGTGACAATTTTTGATTGAAATGATTAGAAGGTTGATAACAAATAAACTTGGTTCATTGACAATTTTTGCCAAAAGCAAAAATTATTGTTTTACAGTAACGGCTGTCTTTAGCTGCCGTAAACAATTTTAAACAAAGACAGCCGCTAAAGACAGCCGCTACTGGCAAAAATTGTCAACCAACCATAAATTTTCTTTGTTATTGAAAATTACAAAGCGTATTAATTTCTTTATTGATTTTGTTTAATCGACGATTTGTGATATGTAAATCATCAAATGCTTTAATATTATGTTGCAATTCTTTAACCAACACCAATTCTTTATTTAACAATGCTTGTTTCTCATTTTTTGTCAAACTGGTCAAACAAGTCAACGGATACATTCCAGTATCTTCAATCAAATGTTTCAGGTTTTGTTTAGTATTCGGATAATCCCAGCTAATCAGTAACATATTCATACATTTTCCATATTTCATTGCGTCTGTTGTGAAGCTGGTATTTGTCGCAATACAAACTCGATGATTATCAGTAATTCCTTCTGTGAAAAGCCATTTTTGGGATAAATCCTGAAATCGTGCTTGAACATACAAAGTCGTTTGTGTATCAATTTTGTGATGATGTCGATTTTTAAATTTACACTCTACCATCACTCGATAATCTTTTTTATCTGCCAAAACATCAATTTCGTGAGATAAGCAGTGACCTTCTTGATAAGTTCCAATCTGTACATTATAACCTAATGCTTTCAGAATAGCACCAAAAAATCGTTCAAAAGGATAACCCGAAGGACCTAATTCAGAAACAGCTTTTCTTAAATTGTACCTTGCCGCCGAAGCATTTGAGCGTTTACGGATAAGTCGAAACGTTTCGTAATGTAGTTTTCGAGCAGAGATATTTGAAGTAGGTTGCCGACGTTCGACTTCTTCAACGACTGTTTTCGCTTCTTCGGTAGAAAGTCCAACATTTTCAATAGATTTTTGGAGTTTTTGAGATTTATATTCTTCTGTTTTACCAGATTTTTTCTTGACGTGTTTCATTGAAATTATTGATAGTTTATTGAATTAGAAATTACTAATATAGCTTTAAATTACTTTAATTTATGCAATTCTAATATTTCAATAATTTTTATAAGCTTATCGGCATATCGTTTATCAGTCGCATAACCTGCTTTTTGCAAACCTCTTGCCCAACCTTTATAATCAGTTGTTTTGAGCGTATATAAATTTTTGTAACGAGGTTTTTGAAGCAATGCACTATGACCTCTAAAGCTTCCCCAAGCACTTTCAAAATTTCTAAAAAAATCTTTATGAGAATCATCCGTATAATTTACACAATGACCTTTTACACAAGTTTTTGAAAAACATTTTAATCCAAAATGATTATTGTTATTACGAGCCAAACGACTACCTCCAGCATCGCTTTCTAACAAACCTTGAGCAATCGTAATCGAAATAGGAATACCGTATTTTTTTTGTTCTGCCAATGCAATCGGTGTATAAGTCTTGATATAATTGTCTACAATCTTTTGTTTTTCTGCAACAATTTTGGGATCAATCTTATTCTTTTTTACAAAATCAGGATTAATAACCAGACCAATATTCGAAAAGTCATTTACACGATTATTATCACTATATGCAGATAATTCTGCAATCAAATAATGTGTCAATTCAAAAATATTAATAGCACTATTTTTATCCGTTATTTGATTATTTTGAATGTTATTATTATTTGAAGAAGTTGATTCTTTTTTTTGACTAATGAACTGATTTTGAGTAGGTTCATTAGAATTATTTAAACCGAAATGAAAATTTAAATTTTTATTCGCTAAAATAAAAATAATTACACCTAATAGCGAAAACCGAAACCAGTTTTTCGCCCATAAAGTAGCGAATTGATTAATGCTTACTCTAACTTTGTGTTGTACACCTTCTGGAATTTGATATTTCAAATTAGTATTGATTTATGATAATAAAATACATACAAATATAAAACAAATTGTTTTAAATGTCTACTATTAAACTTATTTGAAATTGTAAAAGTTCAAAAAAATTGGTTGTGAAGAACCATATTTTTCAAAGAACCATATTTTTTTAGAATTTCAATTACTTTTTAGACAAAGGCTATTTTTTTTTATACAATAAAAACCGTGGGAAATAAAAGTGTACATTTATTATATTACTAAAAAGTCAAGTTATGGTAATTGAAAGAAAAGTCATCAGGTGAGTTTTTGTAGGAAAATCGACTATAAAATGACTTTTTGTAAGGTTTAAGATACTCACTTGATGACTATTTGAATCATAAAAGAACAGGAACATGAAACGCTGCTATAACCAAGGTTATAACAGCGTTTGTTAATTTGTGATAAAGATGATATTCTATTTTAGTGAAGAGTAAACAATAACCTCGACAAAGAATGGATTATTGACTCTTCACTTAGAATCAAGTTTATTAGTTAACTCAAGTTTTGGGTTGATACTTGAATAGTTCTATATTATTTAGTCATGATTTAAAATGAAAATAAGTCTAATTCGAGTGTTGTTTGAACTCGCAACTCGAATTAGTTAGAACTTAATAATCGGTAAACTCACCTTATTATCACTTGTTTGAACTTGTAAAATATAATTGCCATAAGGCAAATCTTGAATATCAATTTGCAAACGATGTTCGCCGGTCATCATACGACCTTGTTGCATGTTTTTCATAACTTGACCATTTAAGTTGATGATTTGCATCGTTACATCTGTTGTACCTTCTAATGTAAATTCAACATTTACGAAATCTTGTGTAGGATTCGGATAAATTATTGCGTCAAGCGTTTCTACTTTAAATACAGAAGTATTTGTAACAGAAGGTGTATTTAATGGTTGATCGGTATACAAAAGATATTCACCAGCTTGTAGGTTGATTTGTGCTGATGTTGAGGTTACATTCAAACTATCACCCGAGAAAAACTCGTACCACATTCCAGTATGATGAAATGAAGGATTGATATTGCCACTTACAATATCGAAATTTCCCAAAACAACCACATTTATATCAGCATGATTCAATTTCATACGTTTTAGTTTTCCACCAAACGCTAAATTAAAATCATCTGTACGAAAGGCATCATGCGACAAACGCAAGTCAATCAATGATTTATTAATATCATACAAACGCTGACGATTTACTTCTTGAAAATAATTCCACAAAATTGGTTTATTACCAACTCTACCGTTGTAATTAATTGATATATCGTAACCAACTTCTTGAAATTGCCAAATCATTTTTGGCCCAGGAATCGTATAGAAAAAAGTAGAGGCTAAAGCCATTCGACGTAATGCAACGGCAGTATCACGAGGGTTGTGCCAAGAACTTGATTGGTTACCATACTTTAGCATACCGTGCATTGCACGTTCTTCATCATGACTTTCGATATAAGAAATTAAGTTTGGTTCTGACCAACCTTTACCTTTATAAGTTGCCCAACTCCAATTTCCATTAGAACCTTTTAAAGCATCAGCATAATCATGTGTTGCATTTGCCCACATCATCATACCGTGATTTGATAATTGTGTTTCTTCTGTATTGTCTGCCCAATGTTCTAAAATAACAAATGCGTCTGAATCAACTGCCCAAATTTCATCTGCCATTCGCTTCAATAAATCAATACGACCTTGATTAAAACTAACATCACCAGCATTTGTGAAACCCTTTGTGTAATCAAATCGGAAGCCATCAACATTATATTCTTCTAACCAATATTTGTTGATTCTATCCATATAATATTGTACCGCTAAACTTTCGTGATTGAAATCAACGCCCCAACAATAAGGAGGATGTGGACAAGTTGAATTGAAATATGGCGAGTTAGTCGCTGGAGCATTTGTTGCCGCATCCCAATACAAACCGACTAATGGATTCTGTCCATAAGCGTGATTGAAAACCATATCAATAATTATCGCAATACCTCTTGCATGACATTCATCAACAAACTCTTTGAATTTCTCGGGTGTTCCATAATACTTATCCAAAGCCATATGAAATGACGGGTTGTAACCCCAACTTTCATTATTTTCAAATTCACCTGGAGGCATCAATTCAATGGCGTTAATTCCTAAATTCTCCAAATAATCTAATGTATCAATTAATGTTTGATAATTATGTGTTGAAACAAAATCACGAACCAACAATTCGTAAATAACCAAATCTGTCTTTGCTGGTGGCGTGAAGTTAGTTATTTGCCAATTGTAGTCAGGTTTTCCTGGATGCATCACGGTTACAAAACCATTCGTCAAACCATTTGGATAAGGGTGCATATTTGGAAAAGTTGTGGAACTTATCGAACCATCATTATTAGGATCTAAAATCAATGCACTATAAGGATCAGCGATTTTAATATCGCCATCAACCCAATATTGATAACCATAACGTTGGTCAGGTGTTAAGCCTGTTAACTCAATCCACCACGTTTCATTATCTGTTCCTCGGTTCATATAATAAGATGAATTCGGAATCCAACCGTTAAAATCACCCAAAACATAAACAAAGTTTTTATCGGGTGCAAAGAACTTCAACACAACGGTTGAATCATTGATATAATTAGCACCATATTCTAATCCAGCTGGTGGATCTTGAATGGTAAGTGTTGGGTTTCCTGTGTAATAAAATGTATCTCTAACGACTGAAGCACCATTGTCGGCTACCAATTCTACAAGATGTAAACCTTGTGATACAACATTCAAACTATGGTTCAATGTTGTTGAGTTAGCTGCTGAGGTTACTAACACACCATTATCATATAATTCTAAAAAGGCATTGTTATTTGAAGCTGCTTTTATGTCAATTGATTGTCCAATTGTTGCAATCTGAGTGTTATTATAAGGCTTAAAAAATTTTGCTAAAAACCCCGCATTCGTAGGATAAACATCATAATAAATGTCCGAGCCATCTGCTGCTCGACCTACAATATTTCCATTTGCATCACGAAATACGAAAGCTAATTGCTCGACTATTGTACCACTTGGAAAACCGTAAAAATTCGGAATATCAACGGTAATTTGATGTTTGTCGTTTCCTAAATTTGTCATCACGGTATTTGGGTCGGCTGTTCCCCAGTTTCCTTGAACATGTTTCCAATCTGTCGGAGAAGTCGAAGCCGATGTAATCAGTCCCATATGACCATAAACTGGCGTTGTTCCTACCAATGCACCATTACCAGCTGATGCATCATAAGTGATAGTAACGACATCATTTTGAGTCGGGAAGGCAGGTGTAATGTCCAATATTTGTGCATTCAGTCCGAATACATAAAATATTAGTAAAAAAGTAAATGTGTTTTTAAATCTCATAATTTGTTATATTTTTCTTCCAAAATACCAATCTTTAATTTAGATCTTGAATTATGCAAAGAACGATAAATTCAAAGTGTTATTGACAGACTTAAATTTATTTTAACAATAGCTTGAATTATTCGTTCTTTGAATTGTTTTGTGGAGATAGACTTTTTTAAGAAAATTTTTGCCGTCAAGTGAACAAAGTGAGCGACTGTCAACCGCTTTCTTGAATTTTTACGGAATTTTTCAAAGAACGAAAGAACTAAACAAATTGTTCATTTTTTAACTATGTGACATAAATCATGTTGCCATGATTGTTAATTTAATATATCCATACCGATTTTTAATTACCTTTGTGTAAACCAAAAAATCGGTATGTTCAAAAACGTTTCGACAACATATAAAAAAATCCTGAGTATTTCTTTTCCACTTATCATTGGTAGCTTAGGATATAACATCGTAGCAGCCACAGATACATTTTTCATTGGTCGAGCAGGAGAGCAAGTTGCATTAGCTGCAATGGGCTTAGTATCAGCTTTTTACCTTATGATAACCTTGATTGGTTTATCATTTTCTCGTGGTGGACAAATTTTAATTGCTCGTCGAGTTGGCGAAAAGAAATGGCGAGAAGTCGGAGCAATTACTCAAAATATGCTTTACTTTCAGTTGATTTTGGCAGGAGCATTTTATCTTGTACTCAAATTTTTTAGTTATCCAATATTAGATTTATTCATTGACTCGCCCGAAGTCCTTACTGCTTGTGAAGGGTATCTTTTTTATCGTATTGATGGTATCTTTTTTGGTTATGGAGGATTAACAGCCGTTGCGTTATATTCAGGCATTGGACGTACCAATATCATTATTTATAATACCTTAGTTTTAGGTATTGTTAATGTTGCATTGGATTATGTCTTAGTATTTGGCTATTATGGTTTCCCTGAAATGGGCATCGAAGGTGCAGGAATCGCAAGTGCTATTGCAGAAGTCATTGCCTTTTTTACGTTTGTAATTTATGCCTGGTGGGACAAACAATCAAAACGTTATAAACTTTTCAACTTGCCACCTATAAACTGGGATTTAATCAAAACACAATTTAAATTATCTACACCGATTGCGTTACAAAGTGGCGTTGGTTTGTTCAGTTGGTTTGTATTTTTTAGTTTAATCGAAAAATTAGGCACACAAGAGTTAGCAATTTCGAGTGCGATTCGAGTCATTTATTTGTTGTTTAGTGTTGCTGCTTGGGGTTTTGGTTCGGGAACGAGTACGATTGTTAGTCAATTAATTGGAAGAGATAAAAAGAATGAAGTTTTCTGGACAACTACCAAAATTATGTTCATTTGTGTTGGTATTACAGCACTTCAAGGCTCATTATTGTTATTATTCCCAGAGCATGTTATGTTATTAGTAACAGATGATCCTGAGATAATTAATGCGTCAATGGACTTGATGTATATGTTGTTTTTTATAGAAATTGGTGTTGCTGCTTATACTATTTTTTATAATGCAATAGTCGGAACTGGTGCGATTACAGTTGGTTTAACAATCAACATTATTACTGCAATAGTTTACATTGCTTACATTTATTTTGCTGTGATTTTCAAAGAAAGCTTATTGATGGCTTGGTCGTCAGAGTTTGTTTTTTCTGTGATGGTTTTGTCTATTTCGTCTTGGTATCTTTATACAAATCGTTGGGAAAGAGTAGAGTTTTGATAAAAAATAAACATGATGAATTGTGTTTTTTGTAAAATTGTAAATGGTGATTTGCCTTCGTGGAAAGTATGGGAAAATGATGAGGTTTATGCATTTTTTGATATTAATCCGATGAGCCGTTATCATACATTGGTCATTCCAAAAAAGCATTATATAAATATTTTTGATATTCCAGAAAACGACCTCAAAGCGGTCATTGCTGTTGTTCGTCAAATTGCGAAATTGTATAAAGAAAAATTAGATATAGAACATATTCAGATTTTGAGTAATAATGGTGAAGCAGCAGGTCAAGATGTGTTTCATTTGCATTATCACATTATTCCACGTCAAGATGGTGATAATAAAAAATCAAGATGGAAAGCACATCCAGAATGGCGAAAAGACTTTGATGAAATGTTAAAGAAACTAATCGACTAATTATTAAGTAGTCGGACAAAAATAAAAGTCAGCCCCGAGATTTCGGGGCAGGCAGAATGCACGAATAAAAAATTAATTAATTAATTAATTCTCAAATAATAGACTTTATTCTAAAATAGTTTAGTAATGAATGGAAATTAATATTTTATTGCTAATCGAGGCGACAAAAACGGAGTGTAGCCTTAGCTACATGAGTATTTTGTTAACAGCCTGTCCCGAAACCTCGTGGAAAGAGTAGCGATAAAAGATAATTTAGCTTCATACGAAATTATTTAGAATAAAGTCTATTAATTAAATAAATAGAAAAAATTATGAATAACTACTCTAAAACATATAATCCTTCTGCCGCTCGTGCTGCTATTGAACGATTATATATTGCTATGAGACACCTTTTTATTCGTGGTAGTTACAAACCGTTAGGTGTGTCTGGTGAAGCATTAATTGATGCTTTGATGACTTTAGAACCCGAAATTTATGGTTCGATTGCTCATTCCGAAAAAATAGAACTCAATGGTTTATTATATATTTTCAAACGTTTGCCGAAAGGCATCGAAAAAGCTCGGTACATTAAATTAATCTCTCGAGAAGGTTTTGAAAAATCTTTTGATCCAATTATCGCTTCGGCTCGTCGACGAAATTGCTATCGGATTGACGATGAACAAGTTTTTATTGAGATGACCAGAGGTCGTTCTGATATTTATGATATTTTGACACATTTGACTTTTATGTTTGTGGAAGCTCAAAAGATTTTGAAAAATGCAAAACAGTCTAAAGATAAATTGCGTCGAGAATGGACAATGCTGGAAACGATTGTTCAAAAAGAACAACGAGGCGAAGACTTTAATAAACAAGTTGCCTTTACTTATCTAAGTACATTGTTAGGCAGAACGTTTGCCGAAACGACTTTGGCGTATGAGCAATTTGAAAAAAGCGATAGTGTCAATAGTTTATTTCATATTGTTTATTGGCTCGGAAAACGGGCAATCGAAGAGGAACAAGAACAAAAAGATAGGGAAATTACTTTCTCAAATGCTTTACGAGATAAAATCGGTCATCATATTTATGGTGAAATCTGGGCAGACAAAATCAAGCATTTTTTAATTGAAAATGATTTAATTCATCGTCCGTTACACATTATTAGTGCGAATACACATAGTGTAATGAATACGTTTTATGGCAAAGCAGCTTTAGGTTCTGGTTTTGAAAATTTATCGTTAGAAGAGATTGCGAAACAGTTAAGTATGGCTGAAAACGATCATTTACGGCAAAAGGTAAAAACTTATGCTTCTCGTCGAGGAATGATGCAATTAGATGATGAAAGTGGAATGAATATCTCTGTTCAACTATTTGATACCGAGCAAATTAACTGGAGTAAAGTCCCAAACGAAATCAAGTTTAATAAAGAATATATTGATACTCAAAAACCGATTGTTTTCGTTATGGATTACGCTTTTGGTGAACAAGCATTTGAGTTGATGGACGAATTACTCAAACCTTATGACGATGAAACAAAGCAAAGTTTGAATATAAAATCAATTTCTATCATGGGAAAAGCTGGTATTCTAAAAGGGGACAAAGGTGATATTATGTTGCCGAATGCACATATTTTTGAAGGAACGGCAGACAATTATCCTTTTGAAAATGATTTGTGTGCGGATGACTTTGAAAATGTTCCTGTTGTAGAAGGGCCAATGGTTTCGGTGTTAGGAACATCGTTACAAAATCGAGATATTCTACGATTTTTCCATGATTCAAGTTGGCAAGTGATTGGTTTGGAAATGGAAGGTGCTCATTATCAAAAAGCGATTCAAGCAGCGTCTAAAATTCGTCGAAGTATTGACAAAAATGTGAAAGTTCGTTATGCATATTATGCTTCAGATAATCCATTAGTCTCTGGTCAAACGTTGGCTTCTGG
>JBGCFH010000154.1:0-6818 GCA_045106825.1 Saprospiraceae bacterium
GTCACTTGACCTTTTTTCGCCAAATCCATCATTTTTTGTCTTTCATTTGTATCAAAATCCGAAAACGTTCGACGCAACAACGGCAAAATATCATTAAACTTATCTATTGGTAATTGCTTCACCCAACTATCCAAAATATTCCAAAGCGAATGATTATAAATCAATAACAAACCACTTCCGTGCAAGAAACCTTCAATCCATTGTGCCGCATCTTTAATATCTCGACTAAGCGACAACGCAAACGCCATTTTTTCGCCTGTTTTCTCAATTGTCAGAATATTCCTGTCCGACAAAATCCGAATTGCTCCACCAGCAATTTTTCCATTAATCGACTGATTTTCTGCAATTTGCGACAGCGTTTTATGCCAATTTTCTAAATAAAACTCATTATCCAATAAAGAAATCGAACGATTTGTCGCTTGAAGCAATTCAAAAACTTCATTCGCAGCATCGTCATCAACATTCTGACAAGCAGCAGGCAAACCGATAAAAATACGTGGCAAAATCTGATTCACCACCAATTCTATACTCGACAAATCAATTTTACGAACTGTTCCATAACGCAGCTTTTTAACCAAAATTGGCAACGTTCGCATCAAGTCCAAAACATCTTTTGTTACCGCAGATTTGTCTTTGACCAACTGCACCAAATACGGCAAAGCACCTTGCAAATCCGCATCAATCGCCGAATCTAACAAAGCCGACAGTTTCGCCAGTTCTTCCGCTTCAAAAGCCTGTTTTCTAATAGAATTTGTCGCTGCTGATTCAACCGTATTTCCCCACATTCCAGCTTCTATAATCGCCAATGGAAAACGAACTTTCCATTTTAATCTCCAGTTTTCATGAAACGAACCTTGTTTTTGCCCTCGAATCGGTTGCGATTTTCCCCAATCAATACCTAAAATATTCAGTCGATGCAATAACAAACTCGCAACTGTATGTGTTGCTTTTCGCAAATCCAAGGCTTTCGTAACTTGCTCAACCGCTTGATATTCCTTACTTAACCGAGCTTTTTTAACCAACGCTTCCAAGTTTTTCTGCAACGGAACGACAGGCACTTTATCTGAAACCTTTCCCATCGAATCACCGATAATCAACTTCTCTCGAATCAATTCCATCGGTTCATCATAACCGCCACAAAATATTGTTTTTGCTGCTTCGTCCATTTCCGAAATACCAGCGACAGGCAAACCTCGCAAAGCTGCCAACGTTTCCGCCAAACGAACCGCTTCAATGATATGAGCCGAAGAAGCACCTAAATCCTCTTTTCGCAATAGTTTCGCCACTTTCGTCATCCAACGAATCACGACATCTTTACGATTAGAAAACAACATTTTGTACCAAGCAGGCGACAAAACGCCAGCTCCATAACCAGAAGCATAAGACAAACGCTCATAAGTCCACGGAATCCAAGTTGTTTCCGTTTTGACTCGTTTGATACCTTTCAGAATTGCGTTGTCCGTACTAACTTTAAACGATTTGAAATCATGCAAAACTGGTGCATGAAACGCACCACAAACGACTGCGACTTTATCATAAGTTTTTACTGCTTTTCGCAATACTTTCCTCATGTACGCTTCTCGCATTTGCTCACGAGGTTCAGGCGTTTTTTTGATTTCTGACCTTAATGCCGACATCATTTCCACGATTGCTGGAAAAATTTCTTCTGGATTTTCATTTTGCTCAAACATCACTTCCCACCAACGCTCGCTATCTTCATAACCTGCCAATTTTCCCAAAAAACCTAATGGATCACGAGCCAATAATTCATCTTCTTTCGTCAGTTCGGCTTCCGCCAATGTATCATCAATAAAGTCTAACACCAGTTGTTTATCACCATCGTCTTCTTTTTCTGCATCTAACGAAAAGTGAAACGATTGCGGCAAATCCATAAATTGAATCGGAATGCCACGTTGTGCAGCCCAATTCATCGCAATCCATTCTGGCGAAAATTCGGCAAACGGAAAATATGCTGCTTGTCGCAAATCTTTCGGATTATACGTCAAAATCGCAACTGGCGGTTTTAAATCTTTATCAATAATATGCTTTATCGCTTTCTCAGCATCTGGCGGACCTTCCACCAACAACACATCAGGTTGATAAATTTCCAACGCTTTTTTCAGACTTTTTGCAGAACCTGGTCCATGATGTCGTATGCCGAATATTTGGTGCATTTGTTTTGGTGATTATTGAGTGATAACGAAATCCCGACACTTCGGGAGTGATTGGTAATCTGTGATTAGTAGGCTGCGATTTAGTGCGAATTTACGAGTTAAAAGTGAATGTTTTAATATTATTTCTGAAAATAAGGAGGAAATATTTGGACAGAAAGAGTTAAAGCAATTCCATTAATATATTGTGCTGAAGTACCAGCAAAAATATCATATCGGTTAGAAATATCATTATAATCATACAAATCATAGGTTAAAAGTGTAGAAGAGTAAGCAGAAATTCCAGCAGCAAAAATTTTCCTAAAGCGATAAACAACATCAATTCGACCATAAAAATCAAATGTATTAGTATAGCGATAAAGAGTAATCAAATCACCGTTTATAGATGTATTAAGAATATTTCCAAACGTAATTTTTCCTAAAAATCGATGTTTTACATAGCGACCTTGCAAACCTAAACCCGAAAATTGTTTGATAAAATGAGCTGTTCCGCTACTTCCAAGCATATAATCTAAACCAACAGCAAAATTTTGATTAATTGTTGGCCCAGCATTTATAGCTGCGATTCCAAAAGGAAAATCTACATTAGAAAATGAAGTGACAGAAAGACCTAAAAGTGCGTCAAAGTAAGCAGGAAAAGTCGCATTGTTACTTTCATTTTGTGCAAATAACAAATTGATAGAACAAATCAATAATAATGACAAAATTAGTCGTTTGGTATATTTCATAGGTTGGATTATGGCATTTTTCCTTATAGTTTAAGGTTTGTAAGCTTAAGAATGTTCAATCGTAAAATGGAAAGTTGCTCCTTCATTGATTTTGGATTCTACCCATATTTTTCCGCCATAAAGCTGCACAATTTTATGACAAATCGCTAATCCAATTCCAGTGCCTTGATAATTTTTTTTATCTAATCGGTTAAAGATTTTAAAAATCTTTTTTTGATATTTTTCATTAATACCAATTCCATTATCCGATACAGAGAAAGTATAATGCGTATTTGTTCTTTTTGCAAAAATAGTAATCGTTGAAGGTTGACTGTCTTTTCTAAATTTTATAGCATTATGAATCAGTTGTTGAAATAACTGTTTAATATGTGTTTGATTCGCATTAATAATGGGTAATTTATCGTGAGTGATAACTGATTTTGTTTGTTCAATTGTGGCACTCAAAAGAAATTGTACTTCTCCGATTAAATTATTTAAATCAATTTGCTCTCTTACAATTTCTGTTTTATCAATGGTTGTATATTCTAATAAATCTACCAAAAGTGCATTCATGTGTTTAGCACTTTTAGTAATATAATCCATATACACTTTAGATTGACTATCTAATTGATATTGATTACGGCGATGCAATAATGTTATAAAGCTCAAAATACTCCTCAATGGCTCTTTTAAATCGTGTGCGACAACATAAGCAAACTCTTCTAACATCGAATTTGTCCTTGCCAAAACAGCATTTTGTTCTTCGATATATTGATTTTTTTGTGCTAATAATTCTATTTCGTGTTTCTTCTCTTTAGCGATGTCCGCTACTTTATTATCTCGTTCTTTTGTAAACGTTTGTTTTTGTAATTCAATAATTAACTCTGCGTAAGCAAAAGCTTTTGAAAAATTTCTGTTCTCTTTATAATATTGTTTTAAGTTCTGATAAGAACTTAAAATCTCTTGTGGTAAATCAAACTTTTTCGCTTGTTTGATACTTAAATCATGATAATCAAAAAATGCTTTTTCGTCCTTAACCTTAAGTTTTGCTTCACCGATTTGTCTTAATAATCGAACTTGCTCTCGATTCAAGGAATGCTTTTTACTTACTTCTAAGGCTTTATCAAAATATTTGAAACCTGCTTTATAATTTCCTAAATCACCATTTACAATACCAATACGTGACAAACAAAGACATTGCATATATTGATAGCCGTTGATTTTATCAATTGTTGCAGTTGTTAAATGATAATAATCAATAGCACTTAAATATTCTTTTTGAAAATGATATGCAGAACCAATATTATATAAAAAGAAAATTTGTCTATCATAATCCTCTTCACCTTCACTAATTTTCAACCCTTCAAATAAGTATTCAAATGCTTCATCATATTGATTTAATCGAAGATAAACACTGGCAATATTATTATAAGTAGCTGATTTTAAATCGGAAATATCGAATTGTAAGACTTCAAAAAAATGCGTGAGCGAATTTTCAAAATCATTTACATCAAAGTAATACGATCCAATTCCTAATTTGATTCGAGCCAATAAATCTACATCATTGAGATGATGATTATAGATTTTTAGTGCCTCAAAAAGATGTTTTTTACCTAAATCAAGGTTTCCTTTTTGAAGACTAATTCCACCGATGTAAGTATGCAAACGGCTTTCAGAATGTTTATCGTTGAGTTTTCGAGCTACCGTTAAGGCGATATTTGCGATTTCTATAGCTTGAGTAGGATTTGTTCTTCTATTCTTCGCAATATCTTCTAAATAACAGTTCAATAGTGTCGTATCTTCTACTACACTATTGTCACTTTTATTTGAACTTATATAATTTGAAACCTCTTGATTCACTGAAATATTTATAGTTGGTAAAGTATATACTGTTTTAGAACAATATTTGTGCTAAAGTAATCGAATTGAATAAAAAAAGAATAGACTTTTTGTATATTTATTAAATATAATATGTAAAACCTTGTTATACTTTTAGATGTTACATAATTTACTAAAAGTATAATATTGAATAAATATTTTTATAGATACAAATCACTATTATCATTTCCAAAAATATCATTGATTTCATCATTGATTTCAGTCGTATTATCGTTTTCTATTTTTGCCTTTACGCTACTATTTTCAATTTGCGTTATACCTAACCTTTTTGCTAATTGTAACATCAAGTTCAAATCTTCTATATTATTAATTTCAAAACTAACTATCATTCTTAATTTTTTTAACCATAAAAATTAAAATTACAACAATAATAAATATTTTTTTGATGAAAATCTTACTTTGTTTTTTATAAATCTAAAAACGGTTTTCCTATAAAAAATCTAACGTGTAAAAATCGTATTTTCTGAACCACAAAAGAACCAAAAGGCACAAAAGCATTTTCACAAAAGTTATTTTATTTTGAAAATTTCATTCTTTTGTGAATACCTTTTGTAACTATTGAATGCTCTCGCATTCACTATTGTGGTTCAAAATTATTTTATAGGAAAACCCTTTAAATCTAAATGACTACTAAAAAGGATTGTGATACAGAATCAAATTAATTCACTCAAAACCTTTTCCAAAGTGTTTACCAAAAAATCCACATCATTCTTTGTAAAACACATTGGCGGTTTAATTTTCAACACATTGTGTAAAGGCCCATCGGTACTCATCAAGATGGCATTTTCTCTCATTCGATTCACTATAAAACTTGCTTCGGTGTCCGCAGCATCCAAAGTTTCTGCATCACGAATCAGCTCAATTCCTAAAAACAATCCATAACCACGAACATCACCAATTATTGAAAATTTCGATTGTAAATCAATCAATTTTCCCTTTAAATAACTGCCGACTTCCAGTGCGTTTTGTTGTAAGTTTTCCTTCTGAATCACTTCCAAAACTGCTTTTCCAATTGCACAAGAAACAGGATTTCCACCGAAAGTATTGAAATATTCCATACCATTATTAAACACATCAGCGATTTTTTGAGTCGTCACGACTGCCGCTAACGGATGTCCGTTGCCAATCGGTTTTCCCATTGTCACAATGTCTGGTACAACCTCTTGCAATTCAAATCCCCAAAACTTTTCACCGACTCGACCAAACCCGACTTGTACTTCGTCAGCGATACAAACACCACCAGCATTTCGTACCTGTTTATAGATACTTTTCAAATAGCCTTTCGGCAAAACAACTTGACCACCACAACTAAGAATCGATTCACAAATAAAACCGGCGACATCTTTACCATTTTGGTTAAGTGTTTCTATTACATTTTGAGCAAATTGTGCGTATTGTTTGCCTGCGGTTTCCAGGTTTCTAAATTCTCCACGATATATATTTGGCATTGGAATAATGTGTGTATTTTCTGGTTTCCCACTTCCACCTTTACTATCAAATTTATAACTACTTATTGCAATTGTTTCATTTGTATTTCCATGATAACCAACTTCGACGGCAATCATATCCTGCTGATTAGTAACAGTTTTTGCCATTCGCAACGCCAGTTCGTTGGCTTCACTTCCGCTATTAACAAAATAAACAACACATAATTCTGGCGGAAAAGTTGCCAGTAATTGTTCTGCATATTCCACAATATTTTGATGCAAATAACGAGTATTTGTATTCAATACTTCAAGTTGTCGCTTCGCAGCATTGACAACTTTTGGATGTTGATGACCAACATGAGGAACATTATTCACCGTATCTAAATATCGTCGTCCATTCTCATCATACAAAAACTGTTTGTACGCTCGAACGATATGCAACGGTTTTTTGTACGATAAACTTAGATTTTTACCTAAAAACTGTTGGCGTTTTTCCAAAATTTCATCTCCAGTAGCGGCTGCTTTAGCTGCCGTTTCACCATCAAATTCACCATCAAATTCACCATCAAATTCACCATCAAATTCACCATCAAATTCACCATAAAATTCACCAT
>JBGCFH010000155.1:0-2334 GCA_045106825.1 Saprospiraceae bacterium
CGACCAACCTAAAGTAGTACAAACTACAATGGCTTTAGACAAACCTGTTTCAAAAGTGACGACAACATCCCGAGAACTCGGGAGTCCACCTGGGAAATCTAAACCTAAAACGGATGGGAATCAAGCAAATGATTTTTCAAACATTGGATTTGTAATGAATCCAACTTATGCAAAGCGACACAATATTTCGCCTGAAATCGTAGAGAAAAAGAATATGATTGTAAAAGCATATGTAAGTCGTTATGTTCCAGTAGCGAAAATTGAGCAAAATTTATATGGTATTCCGACGAGTATTACGTTGGCTCAAGGACTTTTGGAAAGTGATGCTGGTCATTCTCGCTTAGCGAAACAGAACAACAATCACTTCGGCATCAAATGTTTCTCTCGTACTTGTGCAAAAGGACATTGTGCCAACTTCACGGACGATTCTCACAAAGATTTTTTCCGTGTATACAAAAGTGCATGGGAAAGTTATCGTGAGCATAGTTTGTTCTTACAAAAACCTCGTTACAAACACTTATTAGATTTGCCGCCAACAGATTACAAAGCATGGGCAAAAGGCTTAAGCAAAGCTGGTTATGCAACCGACAAACGCTACGCTGACAAACTCATTACATTAATTGAGGCATTGAATTTACATCAATATGATAAGTAAGTGACTTGATATTTAAAAGCCGCCTTTGTGCGGCTTTTTTATTAGCTAAATATAATCTTATTTCTTCAAAAATTTCAATTTTTAAAAGGAAAACGTATTACAAAAAGGTTATCTACTTTTGAGTAGATAACCTTTTGCAATCGACTTTATTCTAAATAGTTTTAACTATACAGGAAAAGTAACAACTTGATACTTTGAGTCATGATCTCCTTTAGGATAAACTTCATTCATTGGTATTGTACCATCATAAGCACTATATGTAAATTCACCTACGACATTAGAACCGATAGGTTCATTATCATACAATGTAACTTGTAATGTATTAGTATATGATACATTTAAAGTAGGGTCAGGAAATATAATTGTCCCAGGTTTTGTTGAAATAGTTCCATCACTTGGATATCTGACTGTGTTTTTCTTGTCATTATCAATTGTACAAATAAGGTAAAACTCATCACTACTAGAATCAGATGTCACTAAACACGTAATTGAATTTAAATTTAAGGTTGCCATTGTTTAAAAATTTAAAAATTAAGTAAATTGTTTCTTATTTACAGAAACATTTGGTTAATGTAATTATCATCTTATAAGATTTATTAGATGATTATGAATGCAAACATATTAGAAAAAACAACTACAAACGTTCGTTACTATAAATTAGGACATCCCGATTCTTAAAATAGAACAACAAACACTATTCAATAAATTTAAAAAACTGATAATCAATTAATTAAAAACTTTTTTTTAAAAAAGTTTAAAAAAAGAATTATCCCAATTTATCTATTCGGATAAAATTAATCAACAATAGTTTTCGCAAAACATCAAGTTCGTAACAAAAACTACAAATATGGAAATATAAAAAAGAAATCATTAGCTTAATATTCATACATTTTCCATATTTCTATTCTTTAAACAATAACCAAATTCATCATATTAATTGAAGGACTGAATTTATATCAGTAACATACTGTGATATAAATTCATATTTAAAAACTGCCTTAATACAGCTTTTTTCATTTCTAAAACCACTGACCATTATCACTTTTTTCATTGACCATTATCATCAGAAAGAATTATCTTCTACACTAATTTTGTATTACAATAAAAATAAAATTTAGATAGTCAAGAACTGTTTATGCCTCTTATTATCTAATCAAGATAGTGTTTTATTGGGTTGTTATACAATGGGGTATTTGTAGGCAGTTGTGCGTGTTACGTCCCGAAATCTCGGTGATTTTGACAATACAACTGCCTCTTTTTCTGCATTTTAGCAAACCAATAAAACGAAATAACAACCAATGCTTACCACAACCTCCATTGACCACCGAGATTTCGGGGCAAGAAGTAACAACCAAAAAATCATTACCAAAACAACTTGTTATCACTGCGGTGAAGATTGCGACCATCAAGATATTTACATCGACGAAAAAATATTTTGTTGTGATGGTTGTAAAATGGTGTATGAGATTTTGAATGAAAATGATATGTGTACTTATTACAATTTAGAAAGTAATAAGGCAGGTATTTCTTTAAAATCTGGTAAAGATGTTAGTGATTATGAAGTTTTGGAAGATATTGATGTTCAGAAACGATTGATTGATTTTGAGAATGATTCTATTGTTAAAGTCACCTTTTATATGCCGCAAATCCATTGTACGGCTTGTATTTGGTTATTAGAG
>JBGCFH010000156.1:0-38906 GCA_045106825.1 Saprospiraceae bacterium
AAAAAGTGCTGATTTTTTTAGAAGTCGTTTTCGTGAAATATATAAAGAGCGTTCTGAATTAAATCTTCAAAAAAGAAAAATTCAAACAGAAGTCAATCGTATCAACCAACAACTCAACGAACTTAATGCTGGAAATCGTTACACTTCCGAAATTGAAATGTCTTTAAAATCAAAAACAACTAAGACAACTAAAATCAAATTGCGTTATGTGGTAAATGATGCTGGTTGGTCACCAATTTATGACTTAAAGGCAACTGATTTGGATAAACCAATTAATTTAAAATATCGTGCCTTAGCTTATAATAATACAGGAATTGATTGGAAAGATATTAAAATTACACTTTCTACTGCCGATCCAAACGCTTCTGCTTCGCAACCTCTTTTGCGTCCTTGGACATTAAACCTTAATACAATGAATAGTATTTCTGATAATAAAGGACAATTTCTACTCAATAACTCTAACGTTTTTCAACAATCTACAGGCCCTGAAAATTTTGATAGAGGAAATGTCGTAGATGATATTCAAGGAACAACAACGGGCAATATTCGTTTTGAAACAGTGACAGTTTCTGAGTTGGATGTTGATTTTGAAATTGACGAGTTATACACCATTCCTTCTGATAGAAAACCATATTCGATTGATGTCAATTCTCATGATTTGACGGCTAATTTTAAACATGTTGCTGTACCGAAATTAGAGAAAGATGCGTTTATCTTAGCACAAATTACGGGTTGGGAAAGTCTGGATTTGATTGATGGACCGATGAATGTGTATTATGGCGAAAGTTATATTGGCTTATCAAATTTAAGTACACGAACTTTGGGCGATACGTTGGAATTGTCACTTGGAAGAGATAAACGAGTGTTAGTTACTCGTATAAAATTGAAAGAATTTACGAAAAAACAAACGTTTAGTTCTGATAAAAAAGCAACGTATAGTTTCAAGATTAGTGTAAAAAATAATCGGAATCAAACAGTTAAAATAGATTTAGAAGATCAAATTCCTGTTTCTACTATTAAAGAAATCGAAGTCGATGCTATCGAAATTTCAAACGCAAAATTATTTACGAATACAGGAAAAACAAAATGGAAAATAACGCTTCAACCTGGAGAAACAAAGTCTGTTATTTTGACTTTCAGCGTGAAATATCCTAAGGATAAAGAGATTCGCTTGAAACAAGAAAAGCAGATTGTGACACCGAGATATTTTTAAGGATTTAGGTATTTGCCGTCATTTCAAATTCGATTTGGAGTGACGGATTTTTTATTTGAATCGAATTTGTAAATTTAACTTAATGAATAATTCGCCATTTTCTTGATAAATCCAGCCGTAACGATACGGTTTACTTTTCGCTTTCGCAAAACCTGGATTGAGCTTGTCTTCACTTGTTGTAGCTTGTTCGAGTTTTGTATTATTCACCAAATATTCTTGAAATTCATTTCGATTAAAAATGTGATAACACAATACTTCACCATCATTTTTGACGACAATGATTCCGCCTGTCGCATCATAATCACCTTTCCAAACCGTTTCTGGTGTCATTCCTAATGCAATATCTGTTAGAAATCGTTTGATTTTATATTGATAATAGGGATGATTTGTAATTGGGTAGTTTAATGGATTGTTATCATTCAGTAAATCTATCAAATTGTTGATATTACTCTGTTTGAATTGGTATTTATACAATAGCATTTCTGCCAAAATATTCGGCAAATGTGTATCAATCAACATCAGATTATGCCGTAAATTCTCGGATTGTATTTTATGAAAGTTGATTTTGAAACCTTGTGATAACAACTCATGAATACGATTCGTAATTTTTCCTTTTGTCTTAATTGATTCTGCATTTAGACTTTGAAAATCAAAATTTATTGTCTTGCCTTCTATTTTGTAGATGAAATTTGTTCCAGCACCTGCGTTGAACAAAGTAGATTTTTTACCGATAAACGATTTTATACTAAACCCCAATTCGGGTTCTAACCCACTATTAATATCATGGATAACAATTTGAATATCAGATTTATCAGTGCTTTTTGCTTTAGTTTTATGGATTTTTATGGTATCAAAAAAGGATTGTAATTCAAGAAATTCAAAAGAAGCACCTTTAGCATTTTTGATTTTATCAAATAGAATTTCAGCCTGTTCTACAAATTGTATTTTTGGAATTGAAATTAAGATTTTGTTTGTCGTTTCCTCAATGATTTTCACTTCACCATTCAACACATACGCCAAATTATTTGTAGCATCTCTTCTAATGATTTTAATAATTGGATAAAACAGATTGGGAATTTTTTCTAAATTTTTATCCGCAGCATAAAGTTTTCCATCAGAAATTAGTTTTAAGAAAGCATAAATTTCGCTCCATTCGCCTTTATTTCCTTTCATTTTTGGTTAAGATTTTATTGATTATATTTTTTCCAGTTGCTTGAATAGCGGGAACAGCAACCGAATTACCAAATTGTTTATAAGCTTGTGCATCAGAAACAGGAATCTCGAAAGTATCGGGAAAACCCTGCAATCTTGCCCATTCTCTCGGTGTCATTTTCCGAATTGCTTCCCGATTGACTTCACCTTTTATATTTGTAATCGGTTTAAAATTAGTTAATCTATCATCATAAACTAAGTTCCGTTCTCTTCCCATTCCACCTACAACGATTGCATTTGCAGTTTCATTATCTTTAATTATAGCATAACCAAAACCATTTCCTTTCTTTTCGTGTCTTGCTTTGTGTTTACGCAACGTTTCAAGGTAAACCGTTGATAAATAGTATTTTACAGAAACTTCATTTTCCATTTTTATATCCGAAAAAGCAACTTTTTTGTTTATAGGTTTTGGATAATCAAATTCATTAATTCCTAAATCTTTATGAAAACCAACGATGAAAATTCGTTCACGATTTTGAGGTACACCAAAATCTTTAGCATTCATAATTTGAGGTTCGGGAACAAAATATCCTAAATCTTCTCTCAAAACATTTAAAATCGTTTTTAATGTTTTTCCTTTATCGTGATTGCGTAAACCTTTGACATTTTCTAAGAAAAATGCTTTCGGTTGTTTTTCTTTAATAATTCGAGCAACGTCAAAAAACAATGTTCCTCGTGTATCATTAAAACCACCTTTTCGTCCAGCAATTGAGAATGCTTGACAAGGAAATCCACCTAATAAAACATCGTGTTCAGGAATGTCTTCTTCATTGATTTTAGTAATGTCACCGAAAGGAACTTCTCCAAAATTCGCTTCGTAAGTACGTTTGGCGTAAAAGTCTATTTCAGAAGAAAAAACACATTTTCCACCTAAATTTTGAAAAGCAACTCGAAATCCGCCAACACCAGCAAACAAATCTATAAATGAAAATTTAGCTTTTTTTGGAGGTGGAAATGGTACATCGAATTGTATTGGTAATTTAGGTTGAAAATAGGTTTTAACCGTTTTTGAAGCATTATTATTTATTAAATATTCGGTTGCAGATTCGGCAAAATAATGGCTTACACCATTACTTTTTGTTTGTAAATAATGTGTAATATAAGCCAAATCGTCACCATTTTCTTTAGTAAAATTAAATGCTAACGCTTCTTTTATTTTTGAATATTTAACCATAGATAATTAGTAACTTGAATACATCCAAAGTTAAGCCCTTTTTTGAAAGTTTACAATTTGTTTTAAAAATAGTTTAGATGAAATATTTTGTTTGATTCTAAAAATTCTTTTTAACCAATAAAAAGCCTTAACAAGTCCAAAAACTCATTAAGGCTGATAATCAATCATCTATAAATAAAATCTTAATCCAAATAAGCATCAACTGCTGCTGTTCGCTGCGAAACGTGTGAGTTCAACGTACTAACGGCTGATTGAAACTCTGAACTATTATTCAAAAAAGTATAACCATCGAGTTCAGAAGTTGCATAAGGTTCAAGCAAAGTCGAATAAGAAGCATAAGTCGCTTGAATCGTACTGACATTAAATGCTCCATCAATGACCTCTTGTAAATAAGCATCATATTGAGCTTGATAAACGGCATCATTGTATAGATAACCAATCAAAGGCCATTGAGTAGAACTCAAACCTGAAAAATCTAAAGCGTATGAACCACCTTGTTTTCCTGTTTGTAAGGCTTCATTATTATCCCACGGAATCCAAGTTAATTTACCAGTTGCAGGATCATTATACATAAAATAATTATGTGTCATTCTACCATAAGTATCCCAGTTTTGAATCGTAGTATTAACCGCTAAGTATTTTAGAAATACATCTATATCAAAAATTGCTTCCAGATTTGCTCTCCAAGTTGCAGCGTCAGTTGTTCGTGTTCCATCATTGATAATATCTAATAAACTCTGAACATCTGAAAAATCTCCAGCATCTTCATTATTCTGTTTTACGTACTCATCTTCATTGAAAGTTCCTGATGCAAATGTTGCTGCATCGCCATCAGGTTTATATAGATTACCACTTTCTGAAGAAAATTGATCTTCTAAAACAGAATCGTCCACTTCTTCAACCATTGTATACAATCCAAAGTATGTCGGTCCATCTCCAAAATCAACATAAACCGTATAAAACGCAGTATGAGGACCAACTAAACCTGCATTTCTAAATACGTCACTGGCGACTTTTTCTCTCATCATAGATTTATCATCATAGTTATTTTTTAGATTCAATTGTTTGAATCCGTAGAAACGCTGATTTTCTATTTGAGGATATTCATCTTCATATTCATCAAAATCCAATTTAAATGACAATTTCATAACGCCATTTTTCCAACTTGATGCTAAACTCGAATTTCCTTTGAAACGAACACCGACTTTATACCATTCTATATCATTGTAAAATACAGAAGCTGGAACAAAAATTGGATCTTCATCCGAAAAGCTATTTGGTCCAGAATTTCCTACACCAAAAGTTCCATAAAGATTTTCCATATCGTCTAACATAGCACTCCAATTATCTTCTGAAATAACAAGATCGATACGTTTTACTGAATTATCATCAAATATTTCATCAAAATCTGGTGATACATCATTACTATGTGTTTCAGTTGTCCAATCGGTTGCTGTAAAATCTAAGTCGTCTATTATAACATCAACATCATTACTACAAGAAAAAAGTAATAGAAGGATTAGTGTTGAAAAAAGCAATTTTTTTAATGGTTTCATATTCTTCATCTTTATCTATTTGATACTTATAAGGAGTTAGACGTAGTGAAAAATAAAAACCTTCGGTAAAATGATTTTTTTAAATCGTATATAAAAATAACTTTACCACCACAAAAAAAGTGATGGCAAAGTCTATTAGTTTCTAAATAGTCAAGTCTTATCCCGAGGACTCGGAAGCAAAACTTACAAGTTCAAGATTGTTAGTTGCGGGTTGCGAGTTGCGGGTTTGATGAATAAATAAATGTACGTTCTCTCGGTAGATTATTTTTTTATCAATCCTTATTTATCAAAGTATTTCGACTATAACCCATTTCGTTTTACATATCCAATGCCAAACTAAAAGCAATAAATTTTTCCTTTCGGTTATAAAACTGATTCATCAAACTTCTACCATTGTAATAATTCACACCTAAACGAAGTTTGCGTTTATCTCGCTTTTGCGGAACAATATATCCAGCATTGATAGAAAGATTTGGAGAAAAAGCATTGAGTTGATATGCACTAATATTCGTTGCAGCGTACAAACCACCAACGTTTTTATTTCTAAAATAATATTCTAACTCGATACCACCTTGATAATTCATATAAGCATTTCGGTGAGGTTTATTTTGGCGACGACCTAAAAAATCTGTTCCCGGAAAAAAATAACCAACTTCACCGTAAACTTGCAAAATATCCCAGTGTGGATTTTTCAAAAAATACAAAGGACGAACTGCTGCCGAAAGGATAAAATCATCACGAACAGGTAATTGCATAATATTCGGATCAAAATCAACAACTGAACTTGTTGTACCAATCGCATATTCATCACCTAAATGTGTACAAATATGATGTTTTGAAAACCGTAAATCCATCCATTCTGTTGGACTTCCTGAAACAGCAAAATAATAAATACCATCTACTCCAATCACATCATGGTTTCCTGCACGCATAAAAATAGGTAAAGTGACACCGACTTCGGCTTCAATTCCAATTTTAGGATTCGACTTTTTTGTGAATTTTAAAAGTGAAATTCGTGTGCCAGGAAAAATCACTAATCTACCTTTATAACCACCATCTTCCTCATTAATATTGTCTTCCATATCAATATCACCGTACAAAATACTTTGTGAATTGACTTCCGTTCGATTGCCCAATGGATCCGCTAAATACGTTGGATAAAAATTATCTAAACTAACGATTTGTAAATTCCAATCTTTTATTGAAATATGGAAATCTGTGGAATCTTGTGCAATTATAGTTTGGCTTATTGCCAATATTATAATTAATATAAATATATTTTTCATGATTATTTTTCTTATTTTATAATTGATTATCAACAAGTTATGATTATAAAATCGTCATAGAATTGATTTTGAGTTTAATTCAAATCACCAGCCCAAACATCATTATCTTGTCCATTTCGGTTGGTGTTTCCACCCAGAATCCAAATCCTATTTTGCCATACAATAGCCGCATAACTGTGTCGAGCATCAATCGTTATTCCACGAGCATCGATTTCAAAATTGCCATTCATATCTAATGTCCATGTTCCGTAATGATTAGGATTTGTAAAAGAGTAATGATTTAAGCTATTTGTTTTCCCAGGCAAAGTCCATATTTTATCGCCATAAAATACCATTTCGTGTCCAGTTCTATTGAAAAAACCAGTTTTTAAAATAGTAGAATCGGCAGAGTTTGTCCAAGTTGCACCATCTGTACTTTGCCAAACATTAGCATAGTCAGGAATTGGCTTTGTTCCCGTTGAATCATTGGCATCGAAAATAACACCATGATGTCCACCTTGAATATAAATCGTGCCATCAGGCGACACTGCAATTGCGTGTTCAGAACGAATACCAAAATCAGTAATACCAATGTTTTCCCAAGTAATGCCGTCCGTAGAACGCCAAACATCATTACAATATCGAATCGCATATCTTCCGTCTATTCCTTCCGTCATTGTATGTCCACCGATTAAGTAAATGTAGTTTTGTCCAGCATGATTTGCCACGACACACTTATGATGCATTCGAGCAATCCAATCATTTTGACTATCCATTTCTACTTCAGTTGTCTGTTTAATCGCTGTCCAATTTTCACCATCTGTAGAACGCCAAACATCATTATTATAAGCTCGTTCTCCTGTTGCTTCATTGACTGAAAAGCCACCAATTAAATAAAGTGCATCGCCACTTCCATCATCGAAAGTAAGCAACGAATGTCCTCTCCTACCCTGCCAAGGTGCGTTTTCTGTTACATTCGTCCAATCTTTGCCATTATTACTTTTCCAGACATCTTCATAATAAGGATCAGTTCCAAACGCTCCAGGATTATAACCTCCAGCCAGATATAATTCATCATTCAAAACAGCCACTTCAAGGTCTAAACGATTGTCCCAAGCTGCTTTTTTGGTAATTTGTTCCCATGTAAGTTCACCTTCATAAGGTTCGAGTTCCCAATCTCCTAAACTTGAGCAAGATTGAAAGATAAAAGGAAGTATAAAAGCTATCATTAATAAATGTAACTTTTGATTTTTTTCTAATTTCATCAAAATAATACTTTTGTTATACAATGTTTGTGCAAAATTGCCCCAAAAATAGTTAGACCTAACAAGTTTTTTACAACTTGTTAGGTCTATTCAAATGTTAAAGTGTTATTTATAACTAATCTTTAATTCGCTCCAAAAACTCCGCTTCCGTCATAATCTCCACAGTTCCCAAGGCTTGAGCTTTTTTCAATTTAGAACCAGCTTTCTCACCGACAACTAACATATCCAATTTTCCACTTACACCGCTGACGAGTTTTGCACCAATTGCCTTCGCTTTCATTTTGGCTTCGTTGCGGGACATTTGTAAGAGTTTTCCAGTGAATAAAATCGTTTTACCAACGAATGCACCTTCTGTAACAGGAACTTCTCGTTTGTCGGCTTCCGTTTGTCGCACATTTACGCCAAGTGATTCCAATTCTTTTATCAATTGCACATTTTCGGGAATAGCAAAAAACGCCATGACATTTTTTGCAACGGTCGGCCCAACATCCCGAATATTCACAAAACGCTCTTCGTCCCAATCTTTCAAATCCAAAACGTGTTCAATTTCTTCTGCTAACAAACGAGAAACCTTGCGACCTAAATGATGAATACTCAAACTATACAACAATCGTTTTATTGGATTTTGCTTTGCTTTATCAATTGCCTTTTGCATTTTAGTCGCAGAACGTTTGCCGAAACCATCCAAATTTGCGACAGCTTCATAATCCAAACGATAAATATCGGTGATATTTTTTACCCAACCTAATTCGTAGAAACGCTCCACATACGAAGGTCCAAAACCATCAATATCCATCGCATCTTTAGAAACGTGATGAATCATTCGTTGTACAACTTGTGCTTGACACATATAATTCGGACAACGCCAAACAGCTTCATTCTCTGGTCGTTCCAATTTCGTTTCACAAACAGGACAACATTTCGGAAACTCAATCACTTGTTCGCTTCCGTCGCGCACATCTTCCATCGCTTTCACAATATACGGAATCACATCGCCAGCACGTTCGACCAAAACCGTATCGCCCAAACGCAAATCTTTAGATACAATAAAATCTTCATTGTGCAACGACACAGAAGAAACCGTAACGCCTGCCAAAGCAACAGGTTCGAGCTTCGCAACAGGTGTAACTGCACCAACTTTTCCGACTTGATATTCTACATTTAATAAAGTCGTTGTCGCTTGTTTTGCCTTGAATTTGAACGCAATCGCCCAACGAGGATGATGACTTGTATAACCAGTTCGTTCTTGCAAAATCAAGTCATTCACTTTGACAACCATTCCGTCAATCTCGTAATTATATTGTTCTCGTTTGTTTTCCCAATCAATACAAAATTGTGCGGCATCAGCGATATTTTTCGTAACCGTTCGTTCTTTTGTTTCATGCATCGGAACTTTAAAACCAAGTTCTTCTAATAGTTTTATAGTTCCATCATGAGTTTTGAATTGCATCAAAACACTGTTTCTATCAGCATCAACAGCAAAACCAACTTGATAAATAAAAGCTTCTAATTCTCTATCCATCACTTCTTGCGAATCTTTCACACGCAACGCACCAGTTGCCGCATTTCGAGGATTTGCCAAAATCGTTTCGCCTTTAGCTTCTCGCTTTTTATTGACTTTATCGAATTTATCTTTACGAATCAATGCTTCACCACGAAGTTCCACTTTTTGAATGCCATATTTTGAAAATTCAGCACGTAATGGAATCGAACGCATTGCACGAGCATTGTGTGTAATATCTTCGCCTTTTACACCATTCCCACGAGTTGCTGCACGAACCAGAACATCATTTTCATAAACTAATGCAATCGTTCCACCATCAAACTTCGGTTCGATACAATATTCAACTTCCAACTCATCGGCCAAAGTTGCCGCACGTCTTAGGCGTTCGTCAAACTCTTTCAAATCTTCTGCATTGTAAGAATTTCCTAACGACAACATTGGTGTTAAATGCTCAACCGTTGGCAAATCTGAACTTGCCAAATCCGAAGAAACTCGCTGTGTCGGAGACTGAGGCGAAACTAATTCAGCGTAAGCAGCCTCAATACGCTCCAAATATTTAAAAATTTGGTCATATTCATAATCTGCAATAATAGGATCATCTTTTACATAATATCGCCATTCATGATAAATGATAACTTTATGTAAATCAGTGACTTCGGCCATTGCAATGTCTTTATTTGGCGTATTTCCACTTTCTGCTTTCGCAAATAATTGCTTCGAAAGTTCTAACAGTTGTTTTTGTTTTGTTGCGTTGTACATTGAAAATAGATTTTAGACGTTAGACATTAGATATTAGATTTCTTATTACGAATCTAATGTCTAACATCTAACGTCTAATTACTAATATCTAATCAATTCCGCACGTTGCGAAACCGTAATATTATAAGAATTTACAGGCGGAATATCATTTTCTTCATCGTTACCTGTTGTTGAAATTGGTTTTAATTTTCCTGAAATAACCTCAAAATAGAGTTTATTATTTCGTTTTTCAATTCGTGTCAATAATAGATTTCCCATCACTTCAAACCGTGAATATAAAACACCATCAAAGTAATAATCATCAAGGTAAATCGTATTTTTTTCATCCGTTTTATAATGTCCATTTGCGACATCAATCGCCACTAATTCGTATGGACGAATATCTTGCTTTTCGCTTTCTCCGTAAATCAATGTCATTTTATGTCGATGTACAGAATCTGTTGATTCAACATGGATTTCCATCGGGATTTCCTGTGCTTTACCTTTATTATTATAAATCACTAAAGTACCTTGCCATTTGCCATACCAATTTTGAGGAAATGGTTTTTCGACTTTTCCTGGCGGATGTCGTTCAGCTTCGACTGTTGATTTACCTGTTGTACAACCAAATAAAGTTGTTACTACGAATAACATCAAAAAATATTTCACAATTGTAGGTTTTGAATTAGCAAAATAGTTAAAAATAAACTATTTGTTATTTTTTTGCTAATATACGAGTTTTTGAGAAATTGAGTTAAGAATAATGATATTCAAATAGAATTATTCAGAGCGTATTTGATATTTATAATCCAAGTTGCGGATTACAAGTTGTAATTTGATAATAGATTAGGTTTATCTTATCCTATAAAATATAGATTTAATCAACTCGAAATAACATTATTTGACATTTGAATTTAACTACAAATAGTTATCCACAAAGTTATCCACAATTGTGAATATCAAGTTGTTCATTCTATTCTCAAATTAGTGTTACTAAACTGATAATTGACAAATAATGCAATTGTTAATAATATCAAAGCTCCACCTTGATGCATAACACCTAAACTAACAGGAATAGTAGCTTTACAATTAATAACAGTAAAAACACCTAACAAAACTTGAATTATTAACATAGTTATTAACATTGTATTTCCTATGTTAAAACGATGTGTAAATGCTTGTTTTCGGGTAGTAAAAAAGAACCATAAAATACTGATTATCAATAAGTAAGCTGTACTTCTATGCAAAACTTGTACTAATGCAGGAGCAAATAAATTTTTATCATATTGCATTAAGTTTTCCACATTCCATTCAGAACTTGTTAATATTACTTCGGGAACGATTTCCCCATTCATATCAGGAAAACTTGGATAAAACAAGCCAGCTTTCATGCCTGACATTAATCCGCCCAATATAATTTGGGCAGCAATAACAATTGTAATAAATAAGGCGAATTTTTTAAAGCGAGAATTGTGGATAACTTGTTTATTTGGTGTAAAAGTGTGGAAAGTTGTCCACAATAAGTAAGAGAATAAGATGAATGCTAACGATAAATGCATAGTTAGTTTGTAAGCATCAACCCAAGGTCGATCAACTAAGCCCGAAGCGACCATTATCCAACCGAATGAAGCAACAACGCCCGCCATTCCGACTACAATCAATAATCGTCGCATTAGCGGCTTAGGAAGCCAACCTTTGCGTAAGAAGATAAAAAACGGAATAATGAACACAAAACCCATTGTTCTTGCCCACAAACGATGAAAATACTCCCAAAAGTAAATAAACTTAAAGTCTGACAAAGACATTCCTGCGTTGATTTTAGCGTATTGAGGCGTTTCTTGATACTTTTCAAACTCTACCTGCCAGTCAGCTGTATTTAAAGGCGGAAACGTTCCTGTTACGATTTCCCACTTTGTTATAGACAAACCTGAACCAGTTAATCGAGTGATTCCACCGATTATCACTTGAAAAAATACCATTATCAACCCAATCACTAACCAAACTCTAACAGGTTTTGCGATTTTTAACCCTTTGAGCATTCTAATCTCTTCCATTTTCTAAACGATTTTTAATTTAAAATCTAAGTTATCCACATAGTTTGTTAATAACTCATCATATAAACCGAAAATTTGCGGCAAAGTTAATGTATAAACATTTGAATTATCGAATTTCTGCAGGAAAAGACTTATTCAGATTGATTAGAAATTAGAGTTTCTTAAAAATGAAATGAACAAATTTTAAACTCAAGCTTGAGTTATCCACAAAAGATGTGAATAACATCAATATCTACATGTATTTTGAGTAAAAATCCTTTATTTAAGTTGAAAATTCACATTTTTTGTGGATAAGTTACTATCAGATTCTGATTTTAGGTCAAAACAAACATTTTTGTTTATCCACAAATTTTTAATCTTAATGTTCCCTTATAATATTATTATTAAAAAATTTTTAAAAAAAGCCCTCATCATCAAGGGTGTTAATAAGTGGATAACATTTATGATTTTTCTTTTGGAATTTTAAAAAGATAGATTTACTAACACTTATTCACATTTTATCCACATATCTAATTGTTGGTTTTTAGATAATTATGAAGTAATCTACATATTGTTGATAAGTTATTCTGTTGATAAAAAAATCAATGTTTATTCCTAATAAGTCGTGTATAAGTGTTGAAAACGTTGTTAGTTTTGTATAAAATGGATTGGCTTAACGCTGTTTTCTAAGAAATTTGTGGAAGAATGTTAGTAAGTGTGGATAACATCATAGTTTTTCACCAAGTTGTTCACATCTTTTGTGGAAAAGTGACTATTTTTAAAAAAACTAAAACACTATATTTCAATGAGTTATGAATACTTGAAATACACATTGTTAATAACTTTAAATTATTGAAATAATCTTATTTGTTTTTAATGTACAATATTTTGTTTTTAAAATACTATTGTTTTTGTTATTTGCCAATAAAAACAAATTCGATTACATTTATTTGTTTTGGTAGTTAAAATTAGGATATATCTTATTTTAAGATTGATTTGTAATAATTTGATGTTTTATATGCTTTTAAATATTAAAATAGGATTTATTTGGTTCTTTATGATTTGATTCATTGACAATTTTTGCCACCACCGAGATTTCGGCAAAAATTGTCAATGAACCTATGATTTTATGTATTATTGAGGTGATTTATACTAACCTTCATTTATCCTCAAAAGAATTAATGAGCGGTAAGACTTTTGTTAGGAAACCTCGGTAGATACCGTTTTCGTCAAATTTCGTACCGCTCATTAATGACTCAAAAGGGTAAATCTTTATTTCAAATCAAAAAAAATCCCACTCGAAATATTCGAGCGGGACTTTTTATAATCGTCAGCAAAGTTGTTATTTTCTATTGCAATGCAAACCTAATCGTCAAGCCAGCTTGTGTATTCGTAATCGGGAATGAAGCCGAAGTCGCTGGAATCGTTTGACTTCTATCGTAAAACAAACGGACATTCAACTGCTTATTAATCGCATAATCAATTGATGGTGAAATACGAATTGTTTTCAAACCTCTTGTTACTACAGAGTTTGCTTGATCCAATAAGTGATTCACTGTAATATCATCACGGAACGAGAAGTTAAACTGAAAATTCAAATCACTTTTCGGTTTTGCTCCTTCTGTACCAAGTTTGATTGGCAATACAAAATCCTTAATCCGATAACCAACCGAAACGGTAATTTCAGAGGTATTCGTTTCATTCATTTGAAAATCTGTAAAGTTCATTGCTAAATTTCGACTTTTCTTATACTCAAAACGACCTGTTAAATCATTCACTGCTTTAAAATCAACACCAATCAATGGAGCAAAACGCTCAGAAATAACCACATCAGGAATTTCAAACTCTGCAAAGTAGTTTTGCGAAGTCGGATTGATAGCGAACGGATCATTTTGATCAAAGTTCAAATCTGTTACAAACTGATTTACAGTTAATGTTGATTTGTAAGAATGTGTTAGATTGAATGATTTGAACACTTTCTTAAATGCTTCTAATTTTGATAAACCATTATAGGTTAATCGCCAGTTTGGATTTGGTAATCTATTGAATAAATTTAAATCAATTTCATTGGCATCTTGTCCAGTATAAGCTGCAATATAAGCAGGTACTAATACATCTTGGTGATAACGTCCATAACCTTGTGTATAAGCACTTCCATCGGTCGGATGCGTTGTTCCTTGTACGCCCAAACGTTGTGAAATAATTGCTCTATTTTCTTCAAACTGTTTGAATGTAGCAGAAACAAAGTTTTCATCTAAACCTACAAATAAAGTATTGATAGCAAAGAAGGAAACGGAGAATGTTCCGACATCACGAGGTGTCAAATGCTGATGTGTTCCGCCAGGCGTTTGTACTTTGAAAAACTCCGATGAGTTTTCAGATAAATTACGGTTTGCCTCTACTTCGATTCTAAAATCCTTATATGGTTCAATCGTTAATCGAGCATTGATATTCTCGGTATAAGAACCTAAGACTTGTTGATTTAAGTAAATATTGTCTGTAATCCAACCATTTCCTGCTGCTGCATCTAACCAACTATCCGAAGGTCGGAAACCAGCAATATATTCAATACCAGGTGCTGCAAAGTCGGAAGTCATTCCAACAACTTGACTGACAGGTTTGAAGCCTGGCACAACTGAGGTAAAATCTTGTGAATAGGAGAAACGACCTTTTCGTACCAACATTAAAGGACGAATTAATGCTCGTTCTGTTTTTGTTGGTTCTCGCTCTTTTTTCTTCTTTTTCTTATCATCATCTCCAACATTTTTATCTCGTGGAGTATTTTCATCTTTAGTATTTGGTCGCCGCCCTCGTTTTGATCGTTTACTTGGGCCACTATTTATTTTTTTCAAGTATTTGGACTTATTGTATAATTGTTCAAAATTCAAATCAGCATTTAACTGACGAGCATTTCCATTTTGAATAATATTTCCTAATGAATCCAAGTTTAATGCTGCTGCACTCCAGCCATAATTAGCATTATAAGTTGCTTTTACGGTCATCCAATCCAAAATCGGAATTTTCTTTAATGGCAAAGTATAACTTGCAGTTGCTGTATGTGTATAATTTTTATTACGTCCAAAGTTTCGAATATTCGTGATAACCGAATCTCGTTTCACTTCTGTATCTAATCGTCCTGTCGGTTCATCAATAACAGCATTATTTGTAGCGTTGAAATTAAAACTTAAGGATCTTGCCAGATTCCAATTTAAGTTATAAACTCTATTCCAAGTAAAGCGTTTATCGAACCAAGTTGCATCTGCATCACCAGCAAATCTATACGTTGTTTCTGCAAAGTGACGATTCAAACCAGTATTAAAAGCAAATGAATTTGGTACGGGATTAAAGTTGAAATCTTTAACGATTTTCAAGTATTTATTTTCACTTTTAATGACCTTTTGGAAAGGTCGCACATAAGTAGGTTGCGTTGAATAATTATAATCCAAACCACCTCGATACTGACGAACAGCATCCGACTGAATAGTTGGATCACTTCGTTCTGTTTCAGAGACTGCGGCAGAAACACTTATATTTTCAATATTCCATGGACGAGGTTTTTTATCTGTATTCGTTCGTTCTTTTCGAATATTCGTCATATTGACGGATTTAATTGTTGTAATATTTTGAGCTTGTTCTCTCAAACTATCTCGAACAAACTGATCGTCTGTTGCAGCAATCAATTCCCGTAACGGAATATCAAACTTAAACGGATCATATTCGGGTGTTTCTAATGTTTGCGAATATTGTGCATAAATTGGTAAACGAATACCATATTTTTTTGGAAAGAACTTATCTAATTGAAACGCTCCAGCTACATCATATTGAAAGACCTCTTTTCGGGCACGTTCCGCTACACGTTGTTCTAAGCTTCCCCAACCAATACTGGTATAATTACCGGAAACAGTTACTTGACCGAAATCGGCTAAAGTCATATCTAATCTCGCACGACCAGCATAACCGCCACGTTCATCAAACCCATTTACACGCAATTCATTTACCCAAATCTCGGCACAACGAGGAACACCATCATCTTTTGTATTACGAATACCAATCATTACACCTTCGACCAAACCTAAATCTGGATTACCGACAATTCGATATTTATTATCTGGTTTTTCAGGATCTATTAATTCGTAAGGTACAACCAGTGACGCACCATTTCTATCTCGTTCGACTTTAATGTTTTTAAACTCTTCTAAAGCAATATCAAAAGAATTGCCATCTAACCAAACTTGCTCTTTATAATCATCATCTTGCTCAGGATCACCCAAAGGAGCTGTTCCAGAAGGTGTCATTGAGAGTGGAATTTCATATTCATAATAGTTGTTCTCAAAGTCTGTTCCGAGCCGCATAAAAATAGATAAATCTCCTGTTTCAAGATCATCGTCAGATTCTGCGTGTACGAACATTTTCAGCCGTTCATAGACTCGCATATCAAGATTGAGGACTTTGAACACACCTCTTGCATCACCATCTTCTAAGTTACAAACTCGAATAGCGAGTGATTGCTCATTTTGTTGAGCATCTGCAATCGTACCGATTGTACGTTCACGTTGAACGCCTGGAGGCAATACATAAGGAAATGGAAATTTATTTGAATTTTCTTCAATACTTACAGCTGTCATATCAAAAACTGTATTTCCTCCGCCATCACTCGGATGGAAAATCCCACTTCCCAAGAGATTTCTACGATAACGACGCCATTGATTACGAACCAATGCCAAACGTGCAAAACGCATCACAACTGGTTCTTCAAAATCTGTCATATACAATCGAATAAATCGAATCGAACGGAAATCTTGAATTCCACCATGCCGACTTGTAAACTGATCGACAGGAATACGGAACTGATACCATTTTTGCCCTTCTATTTCTTCTATTACATCCGTAACATAATTTCCAATCGCCATTTCATTCGAGCCATTATTTTGAATCGGAATATGATATTGGAAAAAGGCTTCGGTTTCACTTAATGTTCTATCATTATTAATATCCTCAGCATCAGGAATATTTGTAGCTGCCGATAATTCATTACCTTCTGGTGCTTGTGAGTTTCCTTGCGGATTTGTAAATTTTATATATCGTTCCAGAATGCCATCTGTTGGTTCAAAACGAGCATTATTATAATATACAAAGTTATCGCTTGATGGATCACTCTCCAAAGAATCTAAAACTGCTGGACCAACAAGTCCAATTAGATTATTCAAAAAGTCTGAAAATAAGGCTCTTTCACCTTCATCATTAACACCATCTAATCCGACATCTTGTGCATCTCTTGTTGCAGGATCATTATCGAACGCATTAGTGACAGCTTGTGTTCTCGGTACTCTTGACCATGAGGTTGTATCTGTTCGAGATGTTCCACCTTCACGAGGTAAACCATTCTCAAAGAAATTACGAGAATCTCTCATCACATCTTCGGACACATTTCCTAAGTTGATATACAAGTCACCACCTTGACCTCCAACACCACCGACAAATGGATTCATTAACCAAAACTCTACAAATTCAATATTTGCAGCTTCAAAGTTATTAGTTTGTAATGCTCTTTGGATTCCTGCCCAACGAGTGTCAGGTTGTTTTAATGAACCATCAGTTTCGACACCAGCCGAAATACCTGGAATACCTGCTGCATCATAGTTATAAGGTCCACGAATTGCTGGATAATAAGCTAAATCTAACGGACGAATATCAATGTTTTGTCCTGGTAAAATAGCTCGATTAGGGAAAACTTCTTGTTCTCGAACTAATCTTGTATAAGGATCATTTTCTACTCCTTCTATATCTCTACGAATACTTTGATCAATTTGATACCAAGCTAATTTCGCACGATTCATACCAGAAGCCAATGAATCTACTAATTTTGCTTCCGCAAATTGTCCATTATCTGGTACAGAAGCTAATGTCCAAAGTGTCGAAGGGTTTCGCAAATCAAAAGAACTCGAACTACCTTCAAAATCATCTAAATAAGAAACGCCACCTTCATCATTACCCTGATTCAATACATCAGGAGCATCTGGTCGCAACAGAGCAGCTTCTGCATCAAATGAAATACTCGATGGTGCTTTAGTATCTATTAATGGAATTTTATCTACCAATTTTGTTAACCAAGGTGCATCTTCTTGAAAACGAATATCTGCACCATAAACTGTATTTTGAATCGGATCATCACCGATATTTACTTTTTGTGTAAACGGACGTTCAGACAAACGCATCACCGTTGCACCGATTGTAAAATTATCGTTTATCCAATAATCTAATCGGGAACCCATCAAGGTTCGAGTCTGAAAACTAAAGAGCGAATTATCCTCGAAGGAAACATTCACTGGTAAACCTGAATTTAAAACCCCTTCATTAATAATCTTAATTCGACCGATATTATAATCAACATCGTAATCTTGTCCTTCAACTAATTGTTGTCCACCTGCGGTAACAGTTACAGAACCTCTCGGAATGTTAAATGCACCAAGCGAAATCTCAGAAGAAACACTTGATTTATAATTACCTTTTATCACAAATCTGTTAAACTCTGGATATTCTCGTGCTACAAAAACCGTAGAATCATATAACTCATCATAAACGTATTTTTCTCTAAAATTCTGTTCATTTGCTCCAAATTGTTCCGCTAATGCTTCACCAAACGGCTCTAAAACAGGAAAGATAACTCGACCATTTCGAGGATTAATCGTTATACCAGGTACAAAGTCAAATGCACCATCAGAATTCGGATCACCTTGCCGATTTAGATTATCTAAGTTCAAAATACGAATTAACGGTTTTCCTGATAAACTACTTTCGGGAATAAATCGCTTCGCTGCACCTTCTGGATCTTGATAAAATACATCTAAATTAAAATCTTGTTGATTCACTTGATATGCACCAATAGAATAAACGTTTTTCATCATCAAATCCCAAAGCGGCAAATCTACACGAGGCGTTGTACTTTTCAACATTTTCAAATACAAAACACTTAATGTATCTGGATTAATCGGTGCATCATTGGCAAACTCACCAACTTGATATGTTTCACCATTATAATTATACTCAAAAGCAACACCTAAAACATCATCGGGTTGTAACGTCAAATTCAATGAAATAAAACCTAAATCTGGATGAAATGTATATTCTGATTGTGATAATTTTCTTGCTCTAACCTTCTGAAAGTCTTTGATTTGTTCCAAGCTAAATGGTGCGGATTGTAGTCCCGCAACTGCATTATCTAATGCTCGCAAGTCTGGTCTATCCAATAATGCTTGATATAAACCATTTGCATCATTTGTTGGAAGTGACGTTCGTCCATCTAACTCAAATGCTTGATTAACAGGATTTGGTTGAAATGCTGGATTATCTGTATGCATTTTCGTTGCATCACCTTCTCCTAAATCAGAAAAAATCACAATATCACGAACATCTTGAGTTGCATTTCTTGTATTTGTTACCCAAACTTCCATTTTGGTAATTTTGAATAACGTATTGATTTGTGGCAAGTTCTGTAGTGCAGGTTCGTACTTCGCTCTATTATAATGCGATAAGAAGAAATGACGATTTTCATCATATTGGTCAGCACTAACTTCAAATCGTTGCTGTTGAGCACCTCCTTGTATTTGTAAATTTTTGCGTCGTGAACGATTTTGTGACAAAACACTGGTCACTCGAAGTCGCCCAAACTGCATTTCTGTTTTCACACCAAAGAGACTTTGACTACCTTGTATCAATGACGAACGCAATGGCAAACTTACATTACCGGCTTCAATTTTTTGAATAATTTGATCCTCATCACCAGTATATTCCAGTTTCATTTGGTTTTCAAAATCGAACGTTGCTTGTGTGTTATAATTGGTCTGCAATTTCATTTTTGAACCAATCGTACCAACGACATTCATCTGAATTGCCATATCGAAATCAAATCCACCTTGACGACGTTGCCTTTCGGTCAAAATCGGATTATCGACTTTCTGAAAATCCCCACCAAATGTCAAATCAATATTACCATTCGGTTGAATGTCGATTAAGGTTTCCCCTTGCTCATTTGCTCCAAAGATACTTCTATTCGCAATCGAATTTTTCAAATCATACTTTGAAAGTGGATCGCTGGAGTTTCCTGAGTTATTCTTAGATAACTGCTGAAAATAACTGGTTCGTTGATTCTTTGCAGACCAAGCCAGATACTCTTCATAAGTCATATACGTCGGCGGACGATAATAGGTATTACCAATCTTTTCGGTAATAATATACATTCCAGTAACTGGATCATATTCTACTTTTTTCTCAATGACCGAAGGGTCTTTGAGGTCGAAAGGATTACTACCAGGATTATTAATATAATCGCCTGTTCGTTCACTGATTGGTTTTAGGGAATCAGGATCAGCATTATAATTTGCCTTACTAAGATTATGATGAGATTTAGGTGAAAAATCTACTTCATTTTCCCAATTCCAGTCATCATCTGTTGCCCATGTTGTGACTGCACAACACGCTAAAAAAGCAGTTACCAATAGTATCCGATTTATTATTAGTCGCTTTTCCATGATTTTGGTCGGATTACTCATAAAGTTTTTCAAAAAATTAAAAACAATTGATAAATAAACTGTTAGTCTTACGAAGTTGTTAAATAGTTTTGGTCACGTATAAATATTTAATACATAACTAAAAACAAATATAGCAATTCTAACAATTATATATTTCTTTCTATACATTATGTTAATTATCAATGACTTATTAATAAGTAAAGTCAAATGATATTAAACACAAAAAACAATCAATTAATACGAATAAACGCACTATTGATTGTCAGAATGTTAAAGATAAACTTGTATTAATGAAATTCTTTTGCGGTAGGCAATAGAATCTACACAATCCATTCTTGAACATTTTAATTCAAAATGTGGAAGCCAGTTTAAAAGATTATTTAATTGTCAGACAGTTTGTTAACAATAATCTTATTTGAAAAATTGACTTGTTAATGGTTTCAATATTTGGTAATAACTTGTAATGTGTGTATTTTTTATTAGAAAACCATTCAATAAACTTTAGTATTGTGTAAATTTTTATTTCGATAGACAGTTGTTTTGATGGTATAATACTGAATGTATATTTTGTTGAACGATTATCGCAGTTCATTGAGTGCGAATTTGATTAATTTTTCAACGGAATCCACATCAGGTTTAGTTTTTAATACTTTATTAAGGGTTTTTTGTGCTTGGATTTTCACATATCCTAACGCTACCAATGCTGATAACGCTTCCTGTCTTAACTTATTATTGGCAGTCGTTGCTGCAGGTGTCACAATGCCTTCTTCTCCTGATTCCTTAATTAATTTATCTTTTAAGTCCAAAATCAAGCGTTTTGCTGTCTTTGGCCCAATTCCTTTTACTTTTTTGAATGCTGCTACATTTTCACTAATAATAGCCGAACGTAACTCATCGGTTGACATACCTGAAAGCATTACTCTCGCTGTACTTGGTCCTATTCCTGATACAGAGATAAGATGCAAAAAAAGTCGTCGTTCAACATTTTCTGCAAAACCATACAAGGTCTGCTGGTCTTCTTTAACGTAAAAATGCGTCAATAATTTGACACGTTCTAATTTTTCTACCTGTGCATAAGTATTTAATGTAATATTGATACGATAACCAATACCATTCGCTTCCACAATAATGTAAGTTGGTGACTTAAACGTAATTTCTCCTTTGACGTATGCTATCATATAGTTGAGTAAAAGTAACTTCTTTTTTTCGTATTCAAAGGTACAAAAATTTAGTGGATTTAATATTTTAGGATTAGTAATTGGTATTTAGTTTGGACAGGCATTTAATATTCTTTGATAACATGATAACAAGAAGAAAATAATTCTATTTTTTACATAGACTTTTGAGTATAAAACTGTATGTTCATTGATTTGTAAGTCAATTTTTCTTTTTGTACGAAATTTCCTAAATTGGAATCATTGTTTACAAAACTCGGTAATTATCACACACAATTTTCCCAATATTGACCTAAAATTGTTTGTTACAATTGCTAACATGTTCACTACTGATATGAAAAATAATATTACTCTTTTTCAAATTCAAAATCCAGAGTCAAAACTCACCAAACAATTGACAGAAGTCGAAGTCTATCCTAATCCTGCAACGGATTACGTTACTTTCGATTATGAATTACCTGAATATGCAGAAACCGCAATTATCGTAATTACAACAATTAAAGGTGACGTTGTTCAACAATTTGATTTAACAAAGAATAAAAATCAAATTTTATGGGATACTCGTCAAGTAGAAAACGGTATCTACTTTTATGCTTTAAAACAAGATAAAAACACCTTATTATCAAGTAAGGTATCTATATTAAAATAATTTAATATTCAATCCGATAGGTTACTTTTTTATTAAGGTAACTTATCGGATTTTTTAATTCCAATAGTATGCAGCTAAAATTACTAACTTTAGTAGTCAGCCTTTTATGCACGACTTGCCTTTATAGTCAATTAACTTATTCTAATATTTATCGAGTAGATAGTAATAATCTGTTGCGAACTAATTTCAGTTTAATGTTGGTAACAGATAGTTGTTATTATATAACAGGAGCAGAAAGGCATATTGATTCATCAACAAGAGATGGAATACTATCAAAACTAGATATAAATGGTAATGTTCTTTGGACAAAAACTTATAGTGATAGTAATCAAACAATAGATTTGAGAGGACGTAATATTATTAGTACTAATCAAGGATATTTAGCAACATTAAGTTCTAATAATGAAGGCATAGGACATTTTTTATTATTAGATACCGATGGGGAAGTTATTATTAAAAGAAACTATCATTCTGGTGATTCAACTGATCGCTTATTATTTTCAAGTATAGCACAAGATAATGCTAATAATTTTTACTTATTTGGTTCTTATGTTCAAAGTCAGAACTGGAAATCTATGATAATTAAAACAGATAGTATTGGCAATGAAATTTGGCGAAAATATTTTGTAGTATTACCCTATAATGGTGTTACCATTAATTTATCTGCAGGTATTTCTATCATATCTATTAATAATAATGAATTTGTATTGGCACTTGTAACAAATAAAAATGGTATTAACAGTTGGGATTATGAAAGAGGAACAAGATTAATAAAGATAGATAGTGCAGGAAATATATTAAACGAATATCAAACACCAATAAATAATCGTTGGATAGCTGCTTATTTTGTTAAACAGGCCAATAAAGGTTTTATATTTTATTCTACAGAAGGTGGGGAGCGAAGATCTACAAACGTTGCAAATTCTTTTAATTACTATGGTTATATTGGTAAAATAGATAGTAGTTTTCAATTAGTATGGGAGAAACGCTATGGTCGAGTTCGGTCATATTTTGGTGCAGCACAAGAAAAAGCAAATGGAGAGATATTAGTAGCAGGAACTTATCTAACTGATTATCCTCCTGATAGTGCTCAGTATTTGGGCTGGTTGATGGCATTAGACGAAAATGGTGATAGTCTTTGGTCTCGGAAGTATCATCGGATATTTGATAGAGCCTATATTTTGCATGAGATTTATGATATGGAAATACTACCAAATGGCGATATATTAATGTTAGGAACAATAGATAATAACCGTGTCGCAGCAGGTACAGATTTTGGTGAATGGGGTTGGCTTATCCGCACCGACAGCTTCGGCTGCATCGTACCTGGTTGTCAGCTATTGGATAATACAGAAAATATAAAAATACTTTTTGATAATGAGGTCACGGTTTATCCTAATCCTGCTTCGGAAGTGGTGCGATTTCGGTTTGATAAGGCGATAGATAAAAAGACAGACATTCGAGTATATTCGGGTTTGGGACAACTTGTAGGGCAAACGGCATTGCCTTTGCCAAATACAGATGTTCAATTCAATGTTTCTGATTGGAATAGTGGCGTTTATCATTATGGTGTTTATGTGGAAGGGAGACCAGTGAAGCAAGGACAAATTTTGGTTAATTAGATTTACTGATTATCAATTAAGTGCTCAAAAGAATGGGTTTCAACAATTGTTACAGCGTTGTTGTTAGTATAGTGGTGTTTTTGAAGACTCAGAAACACCATTTTTATTTTGATAAAAGATTAGTAAGTAGGACTTTAAACGAAATCCCTAAAAAAGATTAGTTTTGTGAAAAATTGAAATACATGGAAATGAAAACCTTTAACTTGTCATCAAATCTTACGGTTATTTTAAAATATTTTGTTCCTTTGGTATGGACAGTTTTTTTTGGTGCGTTATGTATTATTTTTTGGATGACGGATGAGTTGACTGTCGGAGGAATGGATTTAACGATGTTTAGAATAGGTTGGACAGCGTTCTTTTTAGTTGGAACATTGACGGCTTACTTTACAATTATGCGTCTGCTTAGAGTAGAGTTTGACGGAGCGTTTCTTTACGTGACGAATTATTTTAAAGTCTTTAAATATCCGATGGACAATGTTGATAAAATCGTTATTAAAGATTATTCTATCCTAAAACTTGTCACCGTTAAATTAATCAACTCTGGACATTTTGGTGAAAAAGTAGTTTTTATTGCCAGTCGATCTCACTTTAATGATATTGTTGAAGCGTCTGATATTTTGAAAGATAAGATTCGATAATTTTTTTTGAATAATGATAGATTAAAAAGATTTTTAATTCATTATTCACGTTTCGCTGAAACGTAAAATAGAAATCACAATTGCTAAATTTTGCTTTGTAAAATGCTTTTTTTACGCAGATTCACGCAGATTCACGCAGATTCACGCAGATTCACGCAGATTTTTTTTGATAAAAAAAATGATTTTGTTAATGAAAAACCTGCGTGAGATGATTGTTTTGCAAGGCAAAACGTAATATTTTCGTTTTTAAGGGAAGAGGAATTAAATAAGCTACCCAAGATTTCGTTTTAAATTTTTCTTTAGACGATTGTAATTTTATGACGCATCCCGAGGACTCGGGACACTAAGAAAATTACAAGAAGTATAAAGGAAAATTTATAGAAAGTTTATGCTGAATTTATTTCAGTAATGGGTAGGTTATTTATTTCCTGTTCCCTAAATTTAATATCAGCGAAATATGAATTATTATTTACTTTTCAGTAATACCTGTTGTGTACTAAAAAATGCTATTTAAATAACTGATTTAAATTCAATCATAAATTTGATTGAGATTCAATATTTACAAACTTCTAATCATGGAAACACAACACAAATTAAACGAGTTATTTGACGAAGCTGGTAACTTACTGAGTCCAGCATTGCCGAAAGGCGTAAAAAATTATCTTATTGATATAGATGGAACGGTTACGGAAGATGTGCCGAACGAAGAGCCAGAACGAATGGCAATTTGCGAACCTTTCCCGGATGCATTGAAAATCCTTAATAAATGGTATGATGATGGACACATTATCACTTTCTTTACGTCTCGTACAGAAGAACATCGTGAAGTAACAGATAAATGGCTTACAGATAATGGATTCAAATATCATGGATTATTGATGAATAAACCTCGTGGTGGAAATTATCATTGGATTGATAATCATATCGTTAGAGGAACTCGTTATAATGGCAAATTCACTGAATTAATTGAAAGAGAAAAAACTGTTCAAGTTTTTGATGATGAGGTGTAATTGTAATTGTTATCACTTCGCTTATTGTTATATTGTTAAACTGTTTTTTTAGTACTTCGACAGGATTAACAGGATTAACAGGATTTATAAATAATTGTAAATCAATGAATTTACACAATTCCGCAATAAGCGAAGTGATAATAGCCTAACAATTCAATAATAAAAAGAATGCTTGTTCAACACTTTTATCCGTTGGTACTTTCGTCGGTTACTTTAGATGATTACTTAGCACGAGGTTGGTTTCGTAGTAGTTTGTCAATGTATCGAGCAAGAATCCTATGCTTTGAACAAGAGTTACATGAAGTAATCAATATTCGATTGCCGCTAAAAAATTATATTCCCAAAAAGCGACTTCGTCGTATTAAGCGTCGAGTGAAAGAAAGGTTTGAGATTGTTGTTCAGCCCTTTGAGAATACACCTGCAAAAGAGGTTTTATACGAAAATCACAAACATCGGTTTCGTGGTTATTTACAAAAAAATTTAGATTATTATCTAAAAGGTGAAGATAAAGATAGACATCATTTATCTATTTTTAATACTTATGAAGTCAGTGTATATGATAAAGAAAAATTAATTGGTTTTAGCCTTTTTGATCTCGGTCAATCTACAATAGCAAGTATTATTTGTGTTTTCGATGCAGATTATTCACAGTATAGTATTGGTACATTCACGATGCTTCAAGAGATTGAGTACGCAAAATCACTTGGTTTTCAATATTATTACCCAGGTTATGTGTTACACAATACGACTATCTTTGACTATAAACTTCGATTGGGAAATATGGAGTTTTATAATCAACATAAAGAATGGCGACCGATTAACGAATTGCATACCTTAGAACGAATCAGTGATTTGATACAATCAAAGCTTACAGCAGCAGAAAATTTTGTAAAAGCCTTTGATATAGATTATGTAAAAGTTAATTATGCTGCTTTTCCATTTGCTTACTTTGAGTTTGATACAATATATTTTGTTCGGACACCTATTTTTTTATTATTATTTGAAAAAGAAGTTTCTAACAATGTTTTAATATTAGAATATTGGCAAGAACAAGACGAATATGTAATTAGCCAAATTGAAATTCATTTGAGTCTTCAACATTTTGGTCAATTGCAAATGTCGGAAGAAGCACGTCGTTCTCCTTCTAATTGTCTGGATTTATTAGCTTATAATTGGATCATTTCTCAAGACTCAGATATTACTAATTTATTTACTACTTTCGTTAGACATCTTCAAGATATGGAGTGATTTTTTAAATATAGAAAATCATAAAGTGTTAAAATATAGGGAATTACACTATTTTTTATAGATTGAAGCAACGATTTATAGTATTTGAATCGTTAAGTTCTTGACTTATCTATGATAAAACTTTAAAAGTTATTACCTTAGATGATAGTTTTATCACTTAAAAAATTGACTTTTTTGATTAATTTTTTTTTATAAAAATCATTTTATCAGTTTTTTAACACTTCAAAATAATCTCAATACATATCTTATAAATAAAAACACAAATTCATGAAAAAGATAAATGCTTACATTTCGTTTTTTATACTGGCTGTATTGATTACAGCTTGTGAAGACAAATCTGTTCAAAGAGAACTTGACCGTTATTCACCTGAAGAATGGGCAGTTTTGAGTGAAGTCTTAGATTTGCCTGAAGAAACTTACAACTATGATGTTGAGTTTCCGAGTCATTTCTCCAGTTTTGGAGGCACTGATATGGATATAAATGAAGACATGGCAACACTTGGTCGTGTATTATTCTACGATCCTGTATTATCTGCAAACAATACTACTTCGTGTGCATCTTGTCATATTCAAGAATCGGGTTTCTCTGATAAAGTCGCTAAAAGTGATGGATTTGAAGGAGGAAAAACAAAACGTAATTCATTCGCATTAGGAACAGTTCCTAATGTTCAATTATATTATGGTACAGGTCAAAGTCGTTTCTTTTGGGATCATAGAGCAGGAACAGTTGCTGAACAATCTGCAATGACTATCAGCGATCCTGTTGAAATGGGAATGAATTTAGAGAATTTGGCAGCGACATTAGAACAAAAAGAATACTATCGTATTTTATTCAAAAAAGCATTTAAGCAAGATGAAATTACGAATGAGTTAGCATTCACTGCTTTGACACAATTCTTAAACTCTTTCAATAATACAAATACAAAATTTGATAAAGAATTAGAAGCAGCCGTAAATCCAGAGAATGATTTCTCAGGTTTTACCGCTCAAGAAAACGCAGGAAAAGCTTTATTTAACCAAAACTGTGCAAGTTGTCATAGTAAAGCTCATGTATTTATCGGTACATCAACTGCTAACAATGGTTTGCAAGCAAACTATGAAGACAAAGGAATCGGTGCATTGAGTAATAATGGAAGTGAAGACGCAATATTCAAAGTACCTTTATTAAGAAATGTTACATTGACAGCACCTTATATGCATGATGGTCGTTTTGCTACTTTAGAAGAAGTTATTGATCATTATAGCACTGGTATTGAATTTCACCAAAATCTTCATTTTGATTTAAGACAAGGAAATCAGGCTAAAAGAATGAACTTTACTAATGATGACAAAGCAGCGTTAATGGCTTATTTGAATACATTAGTAGATGAGCAATTTATAGCTGAAGTAAAGTATAGTGATCCGTTTAAATAATATTTGAATAGATAAATAAATCATGAAATCTTACTAAGATTTCATCAAAACATGACGAATGGTTAATAATATCTTAATTATTAACTACTCGTCATGTTTTTTTGTGTTTAATTAAACCTAATTTCGCAATTCTCACGTTATTATTTTCTATAAAACTGCCCTCGTACAATCAGCGAGAATAAATTTTTTCATAACATTTTAATTGAGTATTTACAATACTTTTAGAAAAAATCAATAAGTGATAAAAGTGATTTTTTATCACTTGTTGAAGTAAACTTTTATATAAAACCAAAACGATTTATTAATTATTTTTCAATTAAACCCCTATGAAATACCTACTTTTTGGCGTGATTTTATTCTTTTTTTGTAATTGTCAATCGGAATCACCTACGATGGCTGCAGACGAAGGAAATAACATTCAGTTAATGAATACTTTTGATTTTGAATTAGTTGGCGAGGTATCCGATGATAAAATGAAAACAGTAACCTCAATTAATATTTTGAAAAAAACAGATGGTACATTTTTTCAAACATTAAATGGCTTTCAAGCGATTGTTCAAGAAAATGAACAAGTCATTATCGAAGATTTAAACTTTGATGGTTATGCTGATATTCGCTTATTACAATATCTTCCGGAAGATGCTAATATTCCTTTTTTTTATTGGTTATACAATCCTTCCTCTAAATCTTATGAACGCAATGAAGCTTTAGAAATCGTTCGTTCTCCGAGTATTGATGATACAAATGAATTAATTTTGTCTCAATGGGGAGATGGTGACAGCATTCAAGGCACTGATTATTACCAATATTCGGGTAGTAAATTGGTCATTATTAAACAAGAAGTCAAAGAAAATACGGATGAAGAAAGTTTTGTATTGACTGTTAAACAACCTGTTGGTGATTCACTCAAAGTTATAAAACAGGAAGTTATGAAAAGAGACGATATTATTAATTAAATTTGACTCGGTGATAATTTTGCCACGAATGCACGAATAAATATTATTTATTAATTTTCCTTGTTGAAAATTAGTGTATTTGTGGCAAAAGATAATTTAATAAACATCAATTACTGAAAAGATTACTCAATCTCTTCCAAAAAATTCGATGTGCTTTTTCATTTGGATGAATATCATAAGGCAAATTGCTAAATTCTTCACTTGGCAACTCCAAACCTATATCTATCGTTGCAATTCCTTGTTGTTTACAAAATTCAATTGTATAACCTGTACTTTCGTTCTTTGTAATTCCTCCAACAATCATTTTTACATTATTTGCTTTACATAAATCATTAATTTCTAATAAGATTTGGTGTGTTGCTGATTTTCCTTGTGTGAGTTGCATTTTCTCAAACGCATTTTGAAGTGAATTTACCGTAGCCAAATAATCTCGACCGCTCCAATTATGATATAAATCATTCCAACTACAATATTGAATACCTTTTTCCATATCATAATATGGAATTTTACTTTTTTCAAAAAGTGGAATCACGTCATCATTAGCATTCAAGAAACCATGATACAAGCTTTTTCGATAATTGGTATTTAACGCATTTCGTTCGTCATGAAAATGAGCATAACAAATGATTAAAGTATCAGGAATTTTATTTGTTTTAATCTGTTCTTGCAATCGAATTAAGGCTTGAATAGTACCAAAACCAGGAACGGCAAAACTCCGAAATTGAATATTTTGAAATTGTTGTTGTAATAAAAACGGAAATGCCAAGCTATCATCGACACTCATTCCATACGTAAACGAACAACCATGAATATCGACCGTTTTATTAAAATTATCAATTGGTTTATGATTTAAAATACGTGAAGAGTCCGTCGAATGTGTACACTTATATTTGACTTCTTTATTAATAGCAACCTCAAACTCACCAATATTCAGCCCAAAACCATACTGTTCATTTGGGATTAAACAAAATTTTGGATTGGATTGAATTTCAAATGAGTGTACTCGAAAAGGTACAACACCACATAATCGAATTGTTACTTCTAATAAAAGCAAAGTGATGACTCCAATAATCAGTATATTTAATAGTTGTTTCAACATATTTTATATTATAAGTATAAAATACCTTCGAGTTATCCTATACTTATAAAGTAATAAATTTTGTAATTTTGCAACATGACAAAGATAGCAGTAAAACAAGATATTCGTAAATTAACCAAAAAACAACTAACCGATATTTTAGTTGGAATGGGCGAAAAGAAATTTCGTGCCAAACAAGTTTACGAATGGTTGTGGAAAAAAGGCGTAAAATCCTTTGAGGAAATGACAAATTTGTCAAAATCATTACGACAAGTATTAGTCGAAAATTTCGAGATTTTATCTATAAAAGAAGATATGTCGCAGTTCAGTAACGATGGTACAATCAAAACTCGTTTTCGTTTGCACGATGACCATTTGATTGAAGCCGTTCTGATTCCTGTACCTTCTGACAATCGTTATACCGTTTGTGTATCATCGCAAATAGGTTGTAGTTTGACCTGTTCGTTTTGTGCAACTGGCCGCATGAAACTTCGTCGCAATCTCGAACCAGGCGAAATTTACGATCAAGTACAATTCGTCAATGAACGTTGTATGGAAGTATTCAATCATCCGTTGACTAATATCGTTTATATGGGAATGGGCGAACCGCTTTTGGCATACAAAAATGTATTGAGAAGTGTAGAATTGATTACATCGCCCGATGGTATGAATATGTCACCAAAACGAATTACGGTAAGTACAGCAGGAATTGCAAAAATGATAAAAAAATTAGCTGATGATAAAGTCAAATTCAATTTGGCATTATCACTACATGCTGCGGACGACGATAAACGTAACGAAATTATGCCGATAAATGAGTCCAACAATTTGGCCGTTTTGACCGATGCATTAGACTATTTTTATCAAAATACAAAAAATCGAATTACATTTGAATACATTGCTTTTCAAAACTTTAATGATAGCATTCAAGATGCAAAAAACTTGCTCAAACTCTGCCGTCGTATTCCTGCAAAAGTCAATGTAATAGAATATAATCCGATTGATAATGCACCTTTTGTAAAAGCGGACGCTATCAAAATTGATAAATTCGCTCAATTTTTACGCAAAAATAATGTTGCCATTACAGTAAGAAGAAGCAGAGGAAAAGACATCGACGCAGCTTGTGGACAATTAGCGAATAAGTAAATTTTAATTATTAATTGTGAACTGTTAGTTATATAATTTCACAATTAACAATTATCAATTATCAATTAATCGTGCAATTTTTACTCGTTTTTATTGGTGGAGGTTTGGGTAGTTTGTGTCGGTTTGGGATTGCGAAAGCGGTTGCACCTTATACACCAGTCTTTCCGTATGCAACGTTGTTTGCCAATATTTTGAGTTGTATTCTATTAGGGTTTTTAATACAATTAAGCCTTCGAAATCAGATAGATGAAACGTATAAATGGTTAATTATGACAGGTTTTTGTGGTGGATTTAGTACGTTTTCTACTTTTTCTGGCGAAACTTTTCAACTCTTTCAAAATGGTAATATTGTTGTAGGAATGCTAAATATATTAGGTAGTATTATTATTTGCCTTTTGGCAATTTGGCTGGGTTTTGCATTAGGAAAGTTGATTAATTAAGAATTGAAAATTAAATTATAGTTTTTCCAAATTAGAAATCGTTCCGACAGAATTAATATGGTTTATAAGTAGTTATAAATCAAATATTTATAGAAAAAATACATATCGAAATATTTAAGTAAATCTACTTAATCACTAATCACTAATAAATGTCTGTACATAAAAAATTCAAAAAAATCACAACACACGCTTTACAAGCGATGAAGCAACGAGGTGAAAAAATTTCAATGTTAACCGCTTATGATTATTCAATGGCAAAGATTGTAGATGCTGCCAATGTTGATGTAATTTTGGTTGGTGATTCTGCATCAAATGTAATGGCTGGTTATGAAACAACTGTTCCGATGACATTGGAACATATGATTTATCATACACAATCAGTCACTCGTGCAGTTGATAGAGCGTTGGTTGTTGCTGATTTACCATTTGGCTATTATCAAGGAAATTCTAAATTAGCCTTAGAATCAGCAATTCGCTTGATGAAAGAAGCGAATGCACACGCGGTGAAGTTAGAAGGCGGAATAGAAATACAAGAATCTATCAAACGAATATTATCCGCTGGAATACCTGTAATGGGTCATTTGGGTTTAACACCTCAATCTATTTATAAATTTGGAACATACACCGTGCGAGCAAAGGAAGAAGAGGAAGCTGATAAACTAAAAAGAGATGCTTTATTATTGCAAGAGTTAGGCTGTTTCGGAATAGTTTTAGAAAAAATTCCTGCAAAATTAGCGAAAGTTGTTTCTGAAAGCCTTGATATACCAACAATTGGAATCGGTGCTGGTGGTGATTGTGACGGACAAGTTTTAGTGATTCACGATTTGTTAGGTATTACAAAAGATTTTAATCCTCGATTTTTGCGTCGTTACCTCAACCTATTCGATGATATAAAAGGAGCGATTGAGCAATATGTTGATGATGTCAAAACAAACGATTTTCCGAATGAGAAAGAGCAGTATTAAATGATTGTATCGCCTTTGGCTGATTGTATGATTGTTGTCGCTTTGCTTATTGTTTTTTGACGAATCTGATTAAAAACTATTCGTCAAACAATTCACACAATCAGTGAGGAACGAGCAACACAATCAGCCGAAGGCGATACAATCAAACAATCACAGAATAAATCCCACCTTGTAAATTATAAAAATCGACTTGTGGTAATTTTCGTTGTAACTTTTGAATAGCAATTTGACTACGGATTCCACGTTTGCAATAAACGACAACGGGTTTATTTAACTCAATGACATTAAGATGCTGCATGATTTCATCTAACGGAATCAATTGACCTCCAATATTTTTTTGTTGATGTTCGATAGGTTCACGAACATCAATGAGTTGAAAATCAACATTATCAACCCGCCAACGGTCGATATCTTTCAAGGTGATGTGTTGCATCATCAGTATAATTTTTTGTAGAAGATTCAATTGAAAAGGTATCAATAAATGGTAAAATATCGCCTTGTAAAGTCGTATCAGAAGTTCCTAAAATACTTGGAGCATCAGGACCAGAAACATATTCAACTGTCCAACCTGCATCTTTTGCGATTAACTCAATAAGTTTGATAACATCATTGCCTTTTTCAGTCGCAGCATCAAACAACCGACTTCTTTCTGCCGCTGCTACTAAGGTATCTTTAGCCGCTTTGTTGAAGTTCGACATATCTTTAGTCGTAAAAGAAACAAAGTAACCATCTTCCAATGAAAAATATTCCAAATCATGATCTACTGAAATAATTTTTGGTTTTGGCAAATTACTAATTCTAATCACTTTCTCTTCAGGAAAAGATTCCATTTTCATTTTTTCCAAATCATAACCAACAGATACTTTTCCTGTAACTTTAACAATAGCCTTACTTTCAGACGAAAATCCCCAATAAGAAACCTTTTTCTTTGTTTGCCACACTTCAGAAAAATAGCCTTCAATTGTTACTAATTTAGAAACCGTTTTTATCTTCTCTAATAAAACGGTGCTACTTTCTTCCGTTGTCACTTTCGGACCCATATTTAGATACGAAGAAGCAAAATAACCAATTACTAAAGCAATTGTAGCAACAATAAGTATAGTTAGTATATTTTTCATAATGATGTATTGAAATCTATAAAATCAACTGCAAAATAGTCAAAATAAAAAGCGTTTTCAAAAATTAATTTGAAAACGCTTTAATGAAAAATAATTATTTCTTAATAACAGTTCACCTTAGTTCTCAGAAACTTTCTGCGTTACCGTAGGAACTTTAGAAATTGGAACATTTGTTCTGTCTCTTCTTGCCCAAATTCCTGGTTTTAATTCTACATACTCGTCTAAGTTCTTCGGTTTAAACTTTTTTAATGCCATTTTGTGTTTTTTTTATGAAACAATGCGGAGAATATAGATAAAATAAATGAATTTTACAAATTTATTTTGATAATTTCATTTATTCATATCTTTTATTTATTTCTGCCTATTTATAACTTATTAATTATCAAAAACTTATATTAATTTTCGGAAATAGATACTATAATGATGATTATTATCATAATTACGATAATATGGACAAACTTCATTTTTTTTATCCTCGTTATTTAGTAACTTTATACTATTCCATTAATAGGTAGAAGTCATTATTTATTTCTATGTATTAATGATAATGGGCAAAATAATGAAACAATTACACAATCGACCTGCTATCAAAGATGCGATAGCGGTGATTCTTACTGATTCCAAACGTCGGATTCAGTGGGTAAATGATGATTTTACAAACATTACAGGTTATACTTTTGAGGAAGTAATCGGACGAAAACCGAGCATTCTTCAAGGTCAGAACACTACTAAATCATCTATTGAGCGTATCCGAAAAGGATTAGAAAGCTTAGTACCTTTCAAAGTGGACATCATTAATTATAGGAAAGATGGCGAAGAATACTTATGTCGTCTGGTTATTCATCCTATTTTTAATATTAATGATGAATTAACAAACTTTATCGCCTTTGAAGTTGATGGAGATAAAACGGATGATAAACAAATCTCATTGATGCAGGTTCGGCGCCGTTATCATAACAGTGGCTTAGATAACCTAAAAGAAATCGAACTATTTGCTAAATTAACAATTCTCTTTGAACGACAAAAAATCTATTTAGATTCAAATCTTAAACTTGGAGATATTGCAAAGAAATTGAACACCAATTCAAAATACCTTTCACAAGTTGTTAATAATCAAACGAATAATAATTTAATTCATTACGTAAACCTTTATCGTATTGAGGAAGCGAAACGTAAAATTATAAGTGATGATTATAATCACTTAACAACTTATGGTGTCGCTCAAACTTGTGGTTTTAAGAATAAATCAACTTTTTATAAGGTCTTTAAAGAAATTACAAACATGACACCTAAAGATTATATAAAAATTGTAAAAAGTAGAAATATTGATTAAAAAAAAAGGAATAATTCATTAAAAAATACTTTTGTATGAATTCATGAATTCATACATGAGCAAGTACACATTTTTAGGATTTCTATAAAAAAAGATGGAGATTTAGATTATATAGTTCACCAATAAAATCTCAAATTATGAGACGAAATCCTGCATTGATAGATTTGCACCTTTTTTTGGCAAAAACTAAGGCTGCACAAACAAAGATTAACAGCGGATCGCCTCCAATTGGTTCTGATAAGAATTCTATTGAAAACATTGATACCAGTACACTACAACAATAAAAAAACTAATCAAAATTTTATTTTGCCCCTAAGCACTGATGCTCTTCGGAGTATTGGTGCTTTTTTGGTTTATAGACATATTTGAACTTAGATTCATCAAATTTAGTCGAGATATAAAATTATAAAACAGTAGATTTATTTCAAAAAAGCTGATTTTTGAAGATAGAATATGAACCTTTTGAGCGAAAATAAACTATTTATATTTTTTTGAAATGATGATAATCGAATGCTTTTCGTTATTTCTTCCTGATTTTCACACCTTTAGCGAATAATTGATGTTCTTTTTTTGCCAAAAATCATAATTCTATCTGTTTAATTATTTAGTTGAATCGTCAAGTCAAGTTCCCAATTTGGGCGTAAATTCGTTGTTTCTTTCGCCATAATAACTTTTTCAGGTTGTGTATTTGGATAATCACCTGTATCCCAAACTTGATTAGCGTTTTCATCAATAATGACACGCAATTTGTAATTCTTTGGTTCTAAAGAGAAGAACTGTTGTTTCGCTTCCGTTTTGTCTTTGACATAAAACTCTTTTTCTACAACATTTTCTTCTGTCAAAATTTGAATGATGTAGGCTTTTGATGCTTCTAAGCCTGAAGCTGTTGCGGTAATATTACCGAATTTTTTGAGTGCTTCAACATAGTAACGAGTTTGTAATGTGTCGTTTGTAATTTGATGAAAATCAAATAATGACGAATCTGCAAAAACTAAATCATAAAACTTCTTTTCCTTCCATTTATACGTAAAATGCAATACGTTTTTTTGTACAGAATCAATCGTGAATTGTGGCGAAGTTGTCGTTAATACAGAATCTTCAAATAATAAAACTCGACTTTTGTCAATGGTAGAAATTGGTCTATTGAAGGTAAATGTTAGTTTTTGATTAGGATTAATATTCGCAGTATTTTTCTGTGTTTTCATCCATACTTTTGGATTTGATTTTAGGTATTCTGCTTTGGAGTTCAGTTTTACGATGAATGTATCTCTCAAGGTTTGATTGTCAAAAACAACCATTTCTACACTGTCGAGTTCAACATTTCTGTACCAGTATTTTAAGGTATCTTTTTCGAAATATATTAAGGATTCCAGACTATCATTTTGCCACTGAGTACTCGGGACAGGCGTAAGCAAATCAAATTTTACATTTTCTAAATTATCGGTCGTAAAAATGATTGGAATATATCCGTAATGTGGACTTTTTGGTCGGAAAGTCCGAACACTTGGTTTTTCTTGAAAAAATCGCAAAGTTGGATTATTAATCAAAGTATCGCCAGTGATGATAAATTCGTTAGAAAAGGCAATTTGTTCGTTTTCAGAATCATATTTATAGTTGGCATTTTCATCTTTTAGAGCAAATATTTTGAATGTATCTTGCTTAACGAAAGGAATATTGAAACGACCGTTTTTATCAGTTCGAGTGAAGTAATATGGTCGTTCTTTATGTACGACAGAATCCGTCAAATCATCATACAAAACGACTAAAATATCTTCAATTGGTGCTTCTGTCAAAGCATCAATCACATTTCCATTGACTTCTAAGGAATCAATCACATCGCCAGTCGAAAAGATATATCGAAAGTTTTTGGGTATATTTCCTTCATTCAAATCCTTTATAGATTCTCCGAAATTGATGGTGTAAGTTGTGTTTTCTCGTAGTGTTTCTTCACTAAAATCTATGACAACCGTTCGCTTTTTTAATTTCATATCAATCGGCTTTTCTAATGGCGGTGACACAACGACCTGATTCAACACATCATTCAGCACAATCCATTCATCGAATGGTAGAATGATTTGTTTGTCTGAAAAATTGGTTTTAAAGTTTGGCGTAAATGTCTCACTCGAATCGATTTGTGGAGGCGTTCTATCTCTTTCTCCGCCAGTCGGAGATTGAATGTTTGCACAACTTGCCAGAATGATAATTGATATGAATATGATTAAAAGTTGTTTCAAGTTTTTTTTACACTTTAGAAACCGTGTCGGTTTTCAAAACCGACACGGTTTGCTACGTTTTAAATAAAATGCTTCAACATTATAATTTCCTGTTTCGTTAATGGACGATGAAAACCACGAGAAAGATTTTTTTTCGTCAATCCGCCATAATAGATTCTATCCAATTTTTCGACATGATACCCTAAGTGAGAAAAAATGCGACGAACGATTCTATTTCGACCAATATGAATCGTAATGACAACGCTTTTTTTCGATTTATCGGCTTCATCAAAAATAACTTTATCAACAGGAGCTTGACCATCTTCAAGTGTCAATGTTTGACGAATTTTTTCTAAATCTTCATCAGTCATTGGTTTATCCAAAAAGACGTGATAGATTTTACGAACTTCGTAACTCGGATGCGATAATTTTTTTGCTAAGTCACCATCATTTGTAAAAAGTAATAAGCCAGTTGTATTTCTATCCAATCGACCGACTGGGAAAATTCGTTCTTTACAAGCATTGTTCATGACATCCATTACGGTTTTTCGACCTTTTTCGTCTTTCATCGTCGTAATGAGGTTTTTGGGTTTATTCAATAAGAAATAAACCTTCTTTGTTACAGGTTTTATAACATTATCTTTAAAGCGAACTTCATCCGTTTTTTTTACTCGAAAACCCATTTCTCTTACGATTTCACCATTGACTTTCACTAAGCCTTGAGCAATCAATTCATCCGCTTTTCGACGTGAAGCGATTCCAGCATTAGCGACATATTTATTTAATCGAGTCGTGTCTTTTGGCGTTTCATAATCCGAATTTTTGGCTACTTGATTTTGGTTACTTGATTCCTGTCCTTTTTCCTTTTTCGATTTTGATGTCCACCGTTTTTTTTTGTTACGACTGTTAAATGGTCGTTTCTCCTCATTTTTCTTTCGCTTCATTGTTCCTTGATTTTATTCAATAACGTATCTTCATGCAAAGTTATGAATAGATATTATTTAATTTCCTCATAAAGTTTCTTTTTTTATTAACTAACCTTAACACACGGATTCTATCTCTATTTAATTTGTTGATTTTTTTTAAAAATTAGCTCAATTTACATTTGATATGATGAATCTCGACCAAATTAATACAGTTATAAAAAGAGTTACAAAAGGTATATGTTTTTTTTCATTAGATTATATTCACGTTTCGCTGAAGCGTAAAATAGAAATCACAAGGTTCTTTATGATTTTACGTGGTTTTGAATATTTTGATGCTAAGTAACGGCCCCGAGGTTTCGCATAGGCATCAACACTAAAAAATAATATATGTAAAAAATAAATTTGACTGTAAAAAAATACTGCTTGAATTTTACTGTAGAAACAAAAATCAGTAACACAAGCAGTATTATGACAGAAGCTAAAATTAC
>JBGCFH010000157.1:0-27912 GCA_045106825.1 Saprospiraceae bacterium
GTTACTTGCTTTTTTGATTGATCAAATTATTCAAGCTGCTTGTCACATTTTTAATATGATTGAGGTAAATATTAGAACTAAAATTAAACTTTGGGAATCTATAAAGGCTACTTTTCATAGTCTTATTTGTGAATCTATGGAAGAAGTTTACCGTCCTGTAGCATATAATTTTGATATTCAACTTGAATAGTTTTATGGATAAATAATCCATATGGGGAATTGCTGAAAATAATTTAAAAATTATTTTCACTTTTTTTATTTATAACCCAACCTATTGGCTTTCCATTCCGTGTACTTAATCGAACGACAAAAAAAATAGCTATTAACAAACCGTTCACATTAAAACTCAAAATAATATTGTGCAAAGGCACTTTAAAAAACACATTAAAATTTAATCAATTTTTTAGTTTATCAAACTTAAATAAACACACATTAAAACCAAAAGACCTACTTGATTTAATTCGAGTAGGTTTTGATTAAAACTCGATTACAATGAAAAAGATATTATTCGTTCTAAGTTTTCTCTGTACAGCATTTATGATAAATGCTCAGGTAATTAGTGTATCAGGAATTGTGACAGATTCTTCGACAGGTATGCCAGCTTCAGGTGTTCAAATTATAATTTCAAATCCAACATTTGGTGGATCAATACCTGTTGGTTGGGCAACGACTGATGCAAATGGCTCATATTTCTGGTTAGATTCAATTGGAGCGTTTCCAATCAGTGGTGCTGGAATACTTGATGTATCAATGATAGATTGTAATGGTTTACAAGTAAATCAATCTTTCACTTATACTCCAAATCAGCTTTCATTAACGGCTAACTTTATGTACTGTGCTGGTGGTTCTGGTGGAGGCGGAAGTGGTAGTTGTGTTTTAAGTATACCATTACCATTTGTTAGTGGAAACACCATTTCTGCAAACGCAAGTTTAAGTGGAAATGGAGTTATGAATTACTTTTGGGATATGGGCGATGGAGCGACTTACGCTACTCAAACCGCTACTCATACTTATGCACAAGCAGGAAGTTATACTATTTGTGTAGTAGGATTGAACACGACAACGAATTGTGTAGATTCACTTTGTATGCCTGTTTCAATTGGTTCTGTTAGTAATTGTAGTGCTATGTTAACAGTTTCTCCAGATACTTTAAATCCAATGATGCAAGACTTTACAGTTTATGCTTCTGGTGGAACTGCTCCTTACACTTATATGTGGGATTTTGGAGATGGAATTACTTCAACAGTACAATCACCAACACACATGTATGCACAAAGTGGTACATATAATGCTTGTGTAACAATCACAGATGCTACTGGATGTACTGCTACGGATTGTATGTTAATTACTGTTACGAATAATCAACCATGTACAGCATCTTTTACTTATTTCCTTGATACACTTATTCCTAATTCAGGATATAATTATGTATTTATTTCAGGAAACTTTAATAGTATGGAAGTTTGGGATTATGGAGATGGAACTACAGATTCTTTATTCGCATTAGGAACAACAACACATACTTATTCAACTCCTGGTGTTTATAATGTTTGTTTGACTACAATTGACTTAACAACAGGTTGTGTGGCTACTTATTGTGATTCGTTATTTGTAACAGGAAATACTACTTGTCAAGCAATGATGAGTCATATGCCTGATAGTACGAATCCAATGACAAATTATTTTAATGTAACAGCAACTGGTGGATCAGCACCTTATACTTATGATTGGGATTTTGGTGATGGAAACACATCAACAGTACAATCACCGACACATACTTATGCACAAAGTGGAACATACTACGCATGTGTTACGGTAACAGATGTAAATGGATGTATAACAACTGATTGTCAATTAGTAAATGCTTTCACTAATACGCCTTGTACAACCTCATTTACATCAAGTGCAAGTGCAATGAACCCGAATACCTACACATTTACTTCAGCTAATGCAGGTAATAATAACGTAATTTATTTCTGGGATTTTGGTGATGGTGGATCGGATTCATCAGGTCTTGGAACGACAACATATACTTATACACAAGCAGGAACATATTTGGCTTGTTTATTCGAAATTGATATAATAACTGGTTGTATTGCTACTTATTGTGATACCGTAATTATAGGCGGAGGAGCAGCATGTCAAGCATTCATTACATATAATAATAATATTGGTTCTTTGGTAGTTGATTTCTTTGGTAGTACAACTACAAACAATAATCCTGTGACTTATGCTTGGGACTTCGGTGACGGAAACACATCAACTGTTCAAAGCCCAACACATACTTATCAAACAGTAGCAACTGGCCCAGTTACGTTTAATGTTACTTTGACAACAACAGATGCGAATGGCTGTACAGCAGTAGCTACAGAAACGGTTCTTATATTTGGTGGAACTGGAAACGGTTCAATTATGGGTTATATGTGGAAAGATACAATGAACTTCACGCCAGCTGATGGTTTGGTTTATTTGATTGAATATGATTCTACAATGGGAACATTGACAGCGATTGATACTGTAATGACACAACAAGGATTCTTCGATTTTCAAAATGTACCAATGGGATTATACTTAGTAAAAGGTGCATTGTTACCAACAGATCCTGATTATGCGAACTATATGCCGACTTACTTTATTCAGTCATTAAACTGGTCAAATGGACAATATGTAAGTCCAACACCGTTTGGTTTACCTGCATTGATTGATCTTCAATTGGTCGCAGGAACGAATCCTGGAGGTGCAGGTTTCATCGGTGGATTAGTCGTAAACGGTGCAGGTCGTCCAGTTAATAATGGTGTGACAACGGTAGATAATGTATTAAATATGATTCCGATGGAAGGTATTTCTGTTTTATTATTAGATGCTAATAACAATGCTGTAACACATACAGTAACAAACGCTGATGGTGAATATAGCTTTGAAAATATTGCAATGGGAACATATAATGTTCATGTGGAAGAAGTTGGAAAAATAACTTATCCTGCTAATATTACAGTAGATGGTGCGAATATGAACCATACTGATGTACACTTTACAGTACATGATAATATGGTTACATTGACAGGTGCTTATGCCGTTTCTAATGTAGAAGATTTCCAAGTATTCCCGAATCCTGTTCGTAATACTGCGAATATTCAGTTAGAATTGACAGAATCAATGAACTTAACAATGACTGTAACAAACTTAATGGGACAAGAATTTATCAATCAACCATTAAACTTAAATGCAGGTGATAATTCATTCCAAGTTGAGATGAGCGAATTACCAACAGGTTTATATATGGTAAGTTTGAAATCTGAAACGGATGTGATTACTTACAAGATTCAGAAATTGTAATAATTTTAGATTGTTAAACTGTTGAATTGTTATATTGTTATATTGTTAAAAATTGTTATACATTAGTAAGCGTAAAATAGAACTTTGACATTTAGGTTTACTATCTCAAATATTTGAAGATAGTAAACCTAAGATTAAACCTAAAGTTAAAATGTCAAATTTATTTATTACACTTTATCTGATATTGATTGTCTAATCAAAAGCAATCAAAGTAACCATTTAACAATATAGCAGTTTAACAGTCAAACAATTTAATAGTATAACAGTATAAAATTGACGAGTTACTAAATTGAATGAATATTGATGCGACATTATTACAAGCCTGTCAGAAAAATGACCGAAAAGCACAATCTCAACTCTACAAAAGTTGTTTTGGGCTATTAATGTCTGTTTGTATTCGTTATAAAAAAGATGAAGCAGAAGCGAGAGCTATTTTGAATCAAGGTTTTCTAAAAATCCTGACAAACCTTAATAAATACGATCCAAAAATTCCTTTTGAAGCATGGATTCGCCGAATAATGATTAACACGATTATTGATGAGTTTAGGAAATACAAAAAACACAAGGAACGAACGCAATACACGGATTTTACAGCAACGGATACATTTAATGATAAAGTAGATTTTAATACCGCTGACCAAATGTTTGATGCAGCAGATGTAGAATATTTTATAAAACAATTGCCGCCAGTTTCACAACAAGTTTTCAATCTTTTTATAGTTGATGGCTATTCACACAAGGAAATTGGTAAAATGTTAGAGATTACAGAAGGAACATCAAAATGGCATTTATCATCAGCTCGAAAGCGATTGAAAAAGATGTTAAAAGAGGCAATGGAAAAAGAGCGAGTTAGAAGATAAAAAATTAAAAATGGATAATAATCAACATAAAGATTTAGATAAGTTTTTTCAAAATAAACTGAACGAAAGACAGTTCGAGTATCAAGATGATTTTTGGTCAGAAATGGAAACATTGTTACCAGAAGAAAGTACCGATACTGTAACTACTGGTCATTCTCGTCATCGGTTTATTTGGGGAACACTATTGATATTTCTAATCGGTTTTACTGGTTGGTTAGCTTATCCGTATTCAATTGGTTCAAATGAAACTAATACAAATGCTGTTTTAGAAACTCAAGAAACAACGTCTTCAACTTCGGCAACAAGTAAACAAAAATCTGATAATTTATTAACTAATATTAATACAAAAAATAAAGAAAATCAAATCAATAATTCTGATTTTGATACGAATGAAACGACTAAAAAAACGATAAACAACCAAACGAATACGAAACAATCAACGAAGAATATTGAATTGAAAAAATATGACAAGATTAAAAAAGTAGATAATAAAACAAATCAATTTTCTAAAGAAGATTTAATACAATCGAACTCATCTAATAGTAAAGAAGGAATATTTTTCCCTTCAAATATTTTTGATAATTCAGTTGATAATTCAACGAAAGAAACGAAATCTACAATTGAAGGAGATAAACCTTTAGCGGTTTTACCTGATATTTATAAAGAAAAAAATGATGTTGAAAATCAGATAAATAATAATTCTACCGAATCAGAAAATGCTACAAAAGAAGGAAATTCAACTGTTTCAGATAACTCGAAAAACAATTATTTATCAGATTATATATATTTAAAAACATTGAATTTTGAACGACTTTCTACAAAAGAAACTACTGAAATTTCTAAAATAGAACCAAATTGTGATGGTTGTCCTCAATTACCAGATTTAAAACGTATTAATATAGGTTTGATTACCGGTCTTTCTGTGTCTCAAGGTTGGAAAAATACATTAAGTAGTCGAGCAAATGCTTCATTAGATCCAACGATTGGTTTACGATTCGAATATGCTTCAAATCCTATCGCTGATTGGACATTTGGAACTGAAATAATTTATTGGTCAAGAAGTAGTCTAAATGCTCAATATGGTTACGATTCGACCAGTTATGGATTTGGTGCAACAACGGTTTCTCGGAATATAAATATTGAAGAATTACATAATATTGCATTGCCAATTTACGCTGTTTACAATAAGGATAAACATGAGTTTATGGCTGGTTTGAATATTAATTATATCATCAATGCTCAAAGTACAACAACTGGAAATGGTTCTTCGTATAATGCAAATAATGTAGAATTATTTAATGTAACAACAACTCAACAATGGGGTTATACTTCAGCTTTCAATCGCTTTGATATTGGTTTGACATTAGGTTATGATTATGAAATTAGAGATGGTTGGAAATTGGGAACTCGTATTAATTATGGATTGACAGATGTAGCGAAAAACAATGTTTTTGATAATAATACTTTTGATAATAATTTGAATATTAGATTGTTATTAACTTGCGACTTATTGGAGTTTAAACTTTAAAAAATATGAAAACGAATGTTAAAACGATTTCGAAAATATTACTTCCTGTTAAGTAGTTTTCTATTTATTATCGGTTGTACGGATGATACACCGCTTCCGTCTAATACAGATGGAAATGTTGTGTTTGAATTATCTGCGATTATAGATGGTCAAGAGAATATTTGGGCAGCAGGAGTTGATAATCAATATATGTACACTTATACGACTCAAGATTCTAATGGTTTGACACAGTTTCAAGGAACATTAGGAGAGGTCGGTTGTCAGTTTTGTTCAAACTCTATTAACTTTGATTTTGTTCAATCACCAAACAGTAATTCCATCAATGACTTATTCGTAAACGGTCAAACTATAAACTATCGAGATGCCACAATTCCAGTACAAATCATAGGTTATAATACCAGTTTTGAAGTCAACTTAAATGGAACAGCACCTTATACATTCGATTGTGATTTTGGTGATGGTTCTACTCCAATAAATACTTCAACATCAAATTTTCAACATCAATATACACAAGCAGGAACGTACAATGTTTGTGTCAATATCACAGATGCAACAGGTTGTCAAAGCACGATTTGTCGAGATATTTCGACAGATAATACCATGAGCTGTGCAGTTAACTTTTCAGTTTTTAATTTAGGAAATGGTTTTACAAACTCTTTCTTTTTTCACACCTATTCTGCTGGTGTTCCACCTTTTAATTATCAATGGAATGTACCATTAGATCAAACAACTATTCAAAATTTTGTTGTTCAATCACCAACAGTAACAATAAATCAATTAGGAACATTGAATGTAGATGTGGCAATGACAGACGATAACGGCTGTGATTGTTCATTAGCACAAACCGTTAATTTTAATAATTTAGATACTGCTTCATGTGCTCATCGTTTTGATTACTTATCACAACCGATTACAGCACCTGGTCTTATACAAGATTATTTTTCTACTTTGAATATTCAATATGTTGATAATAATGGAATTATTTATTCGTCAGCTTTAGGAGAACAACCTAATTCGTCATTTATTAATATTACTAATATTGAAGATTTTAGTGCAAACGAAAATGATTTGCCAACAAAGAAAATCACCTTAGAATTTGCTTGTCGACTTTATGATGTTGATGGAAATCATAAAGACTTAAATAATGGTTCAGGAACAATCGGAATTGCTTATGAATAAATAGTTAGAAACTTCCCTAAAATGCCAAAAGGCTCACAAAAAATTGTGAGCCTTTTGGCATTTTAAAAGAAAATACACTCAAATAAAATCAATATTTTATCAGATTTGTCAAAGTATAAAATCAATTTCTCGCAGTCTAAAAATCAGTTCCCAACGATAAATGAATTCTTCTATCTTGAACAATACCTGTTTCAATTCCTCTTGCAAAATCTAAACGCAGAAAATAACCAAATACAGTTGTACGCAAACCAACACCATAACCCGAAACAATTGGATTACGAAAATAATTCACTTTGATTGTGTAAACACCTTCATCTATGATGACTGTATTTAAAGGGTTTTCTTCATTAAAAGGCGACAAACCAACCCATGCAGTTCCTGTGTCAAAGAAGCCAACAACTTGAAAATTTCGTACAAATGAAGACTTTATCGGACGACGAGTAAAGTAATTAAATACAGGAACTCGAAGTTCAAAATTTGCAGTTACAAAAGAATTTCCATTACGAATATTACTATTAAAACCTCTAAGATTCGTTGCTAATGCTTGATAAGCATAACCAACAGTCGGATCAACTGGAATATCTCCTTCGAACCGTGGAAATAGCCAATTATCTGTTCCACCTAAATAATATAAGATTTTTTCATCACCAAATGAAGTAGCACCAGACAACCGAACAGCTAAAATAGAATGCTTATCTAAAGGCTGATAATGACGAGCATCAAGCCCAACAACTCCTAACCAACCATCTTGAAAATCAGTTACTAAACCTTCTTCGTTATCAAGACGAACCGAAAAACTTTTTTGGATTTCGCTATACACTTTATAACGTGTTCCATTCTTAATATTCATTTTGACATCTAATGTATTATCAAAAACATATTCTGCTTTCGCTCCAATTCTTTGTTCTTGTAAAGGATCTTGTTCGAGTGTTAATAAATTATCTGCCAAAAAATTACGAGTATCTGTACGGAAAGTCGCTGTACCTCGAATACTTGTAAAAATATCTAACGGATATTTGAATTGTGCTTCTAATAAATTCGATATCGTACGAACATTTGCCTCGTAAAATGCATTTGGAATTGTCGGATGTGCATAAATTTCTGTTTCACGTATCGAACGACGATAAAATGAATACCGTTTATCCAAGCGTTTACTCAAATCAGAAGCCACCAAAAAATATTCCGCACCATTGAATGTTGTAGGAATACGAACACCAGCTTGAATACGATAATCTTCAAATAAATCATCAATATTTCCCATAAATAAAATACCAGGTGTTGGAAAATCATAAAATTGATTTTCTCCAGCAAACGGAATTCTTCCATCAAATAGTAAACTATTGTCTAATGTCGTAGAAACAAAATTAGAACTAAACTTTAATTGATAAGGTGTAATACGTGAACGTCTAAATTTATGAACAGATGGTATTTCTTTCTTCTTCTGAACAACAGCGACTTTAGGCTTTACAACCGTCTCTCCTCCATCTGTATCAACAACAACTTCGGTTGGTTTTTCTGCTTCCACATCCTCAAACTCACTTTGGAAAAAGTAATTATCAATATCAATTTTGCCAGTATCTTTAGCTGGTTTTGGAGTCGATTCTACTTTTACAATCGGAACAGTATCTGTTTTTTCTTTTTCCTGGTTTTCAAACTCACTTTGAAAAAATGGATTCTCTGTCTTTGGATTTAATTTTTCCTTAATCTCCTCTTCTACCCTTTCAATTTCCACTTCCTTTTTCAGGCTTTCTTGATACAATTTCTCTTTTCGTAGTATAAATTGAGTTGGTGTTGTACTCACTTTTGTAGCTGCCATCAAATCCTCCAAATAAAACGAATAAGCATTATCTTTTTGTACCAATTGTACTACTTTTCCAACTCTCGGAGCAGTATGTTGATCTAAAAGAGAACGATTATAATCAGAATTTGCATAAGTAAAACCTTTTGGTTTAAAAATCGAACGAATGAAAGTCGTATCAATGTTTTCAGCTGCAATATTTAATATAGAATCTGCATGTAAAATAATCTCTTCCTCTGCTCCTTTTAGTAAATAAACTCGCTCATCATACGCAAAAACGGTATCAATGTAACCAATATAACGATTCGTAATTCCGCTTTGATCAGATAAAAATCCAAAGTAACGTTCATCAATTGCAATCGGTCGAAACTCATTTGCCAAGGGTGTATTTGTGATTTGTACTAACTCTTTTAAGCCTTTCGTTTCTAAGTCATAATACCAAATATCAAAATTGGTAATTGGCAAAATTGTATCTAATTTTTGAGCAATTAATAACGAATCAGGACGATTCGACGAAAACACAATACCTTTTCGACCATCTATTTTTACAAAAACAGGATCTAAATCATCATAAAAATCTTTTGTAATTTGCTTCGCTCCCCTTGTTTTAATATCGTAAGTATAAATATTTGAATAACCTTTTTCTAAAGCAGAAAAAACAACTTGACGACTATCATAAAAATCAAAACTTAAAATTCTTTCATATCTCGGTGGAAAATCGCTGACTTCAGATTTTTTGTTTTGTACACCATACATCATCAATTTTAACTCGTCACGCTTCTCAAATACAACCGCCAAACTTTGATTATCAGCCGTCCATGATAACAATGGATAGTTATAATCCGTTGATTGAAAAATATTTTTATTCCCTTCTTTTTTTACAATCGTTCTTTTTCCTGATTCAATATCTTGAATAAATACCGTATACTTTCCTATTTCATTTTGAACATAAGCGATTCTTTTCCCATCAGGAGAAATTTTCAACTGAGTAACAGGAATATTTTTCTTATTTTTATAATCAACTTGATTTGTTTCCTCAAAAGTTGCTCTCGAATCATTTACCTTATATTTATTATCAAAAAACCGTCTCCAATTCGCTGTAGTTTCGTTATAACTTCCACCTAAAACATACAGAAATCCACTTTCAACACTACGATTAATACGAGTCAAATACAACAAATTAGAAACCGTAGATTTTCCATAGTTTTCACCAATAAAATACCAAAACGAGTGACCAGCAAAAGTAGGATCAATCGCCACTAAATCTTCAAAACTTGTCACTTCTTCCGATTGAATCAAATCTCTTAAACGATTGTCTAAATCTGTACTCCAACCATTTTGTCCAGGAATATCATCACCAATATAATTCACTAAACCATTCGTAAACCAAGTCGGTAAATTCATCAAAACAGCATTCTGTACAATTTCTTGTAAGTTCACACCAAACATCATATTGTTTAATAAAACTTGTGCCGTTCCTTGTCGTATTTGCCTTCGCAAATTGACATGATTTCCATCAAAATAAATGAATACTTTATTTCCAACAATTTTCGTAGAACCATTAGAATTTAGAAAAATTTCATCATTGCCGACATTACTCTGTTTCAAATCTGTCAAATCCGTATAAACCAGTAATTCAATCTTATCATTAATACGATATTCTAACATCGTACGAATTTCATTATAATCGAATTCAGCAATTTGAACCGCTGATTGACCAATATTCTGACCGCCTTTATACCAGTAAGTTGTAAAATTCTCTGATTCGTATTGCCACCATTCAAAGTCGTGATATTGCACTCGGTTTTTACCAAACTCTACAGCTGCACCTTGACCAATACTCAATATTGGTAAACAAAGTAAAAGAAAGATATATGTTAGTTTTTTCATAGTTTTTATTGAAGACATTAGATTATTAGATGTTAGATATTAGACTTTTCTTTTTTGAATAGATTGTCTAACGTATAACAATCTAATGTCTAAAATCTTTTATTACTTTTGCACTAAATTTGCACTAAATTTGCACTAAATTTGCTTGATTTTTTTTGTTTTTACAAGTCATTCAACCATTATTAAACGAAATATATTTTTATAAAAACGATTGAATGTAGTTGAATAGTTGGGATTAACATTTTTTAACAATTCAAATTAAGGATTGAAATAGCTAATTACCAAATATTCACTTTAACATAACGCAAAAATGTTCCATGTTGTTGAGATTTATAAGTAACCAGCGACAAGAAAACCAGAAACCAGTATGAATATAGCAAAATTTGTTTTTAGTCCTTTTCAGGAAAATACTTATGTTTTATATGATGAAACGAAAGAATGTGTCATTATTGATCCAGGTTGTTGTGGCGAAAACGAGCGTCGTCGTTTAGTAGAATTTATTGAAAATCGTGAGCTTACGCCAGTTCGATTACTCAATACACATTGTCATATTGACCATATTTTTGGTAATAAATTCGTTTCCGAAAAATACAATTTGAAATTAGAATCACACAAAGATGAACAGCAAATGATTGAATACTCAAAAATGGCTGCTCAAATGTATGGTTTAGAATTAGAACAATCGCCCAAAATTTCTGTTTTCTGGAACGAAGGTGATACAATTACTTTTGGTAATTCTGCTTTAAAGGTATTATTCACACCTGGACACTCGCCAGCAAGTATTTCTTTTTATGCAAAAAAAGATAATTTCGTTATTGGTGGCGATGTTTTGTTCCGTCAAAGTATAGGAAGAACCGATTTGCCAGGTGGAAGTTTTGAAACATTAGCCGATAGTATTAGAACTAAGTTCTATACATTACCAGATGAAACAAAGGTTTATTCTGGTCACGGAGAAGTAACAACAGTTGGATTTGAAAAACAGCATAATCCTTTTGTGAAATAAAAATTTAAATATGTTTTCAAAAGATTATCCAAATATAGAATGGTGGATTGAAAATCAAGGTTGGATCGAATTAGGTGAAGACCTATATAGCACTTCTTGGGTAAGAATCTTGGATATAGGTGGAATGTACTGGCAAGATGAAACAGCAGCTTCACTTGATGATGCTTTAAGAAACGCAGATAGATGGTTGTCACAAGAAATTCAAGATAGAATGGGTTTAACCAGCAATTCCCCATTTGACGTAATGAATGTGTTTAACCGCAAAGTTCGCAAAGTTTTTACGCAGAGAACGCTAAGTTTTTACGCAAATATTTGCATTCTCTGCTGTTAATTTTTTTAAATGGGGAATTGCTGGGGTTTAACTCCACCAAAAATTTATTAAAAAAGGTTTTTAAGATAAAATACAGTTGCCAAACAACGAACAAACCAAACTCGTAACACGCAACTCGTAACACGCAACTCGAAAACATGAAAAGAACAGACGTAAATCAATTAGGAGAATTTGGTTTAATTGACCATTTGACGAGAGATTATCGCTTGACGCAAAAATCAACGATTAAGGGAATTGGCGACGATGCAGCAGTGATTGATTATGGTAAGAATTTTCAAACCGTGATTTCTACAGATATGTTGGTGGAACATATTCACTTTGATATGATGTACACACCTTTGAAGCACTTAGGTTACAAAGCTGTTGTGGTGAATCTATCTGATATTTATGCGATGAACGCTATTCCAATGCAAATTACACTTTCCTTGGCGATTTCAAATCGCTATTCGGTCGAAGCCTTAGAGGAATTTTACAAAGGTGTTTACTTGGCTTGTGAAAAGTATAATGTAGATTTAATCGGTGGCGACACAACTTCTTCTACTAAAGGTTTGGTCATTAGTGTTACAGCTATTGGACGTGGAGTTTCCGAAAAATTAGCGTATCGCAAAAATGCAAAAGTTGGTGATATTATCTGTGTTTCGGGAGATTTAGGTGCTGCCTATTTAGGTCTTCAAATTTTGGAACGAGAAAAACAAATTTACCTCGAAAATCCAGACATAAAACCAGATTTAGAAAAGCAAGATTATTTAGTTGGGCGATTATTGAAACCAGAAGCTCGTGGAGATATGATTGACTATTTTGCGAAAGCAGAACTAATTCCTACAGCAATGATGGATATTTCTGATGGTTTAGCTTCGGAAGTATTTCACATTTGTTCACAATCAAATGTCGGTGCATTTATCGAAGAAGGCAATGTTCCGATTCATCCTGATACAGAACAACAAGCTATAAAATTCAAACTCGATCCGATTACTTGTGCTTTAAGTGGCGGAGAAGATTACGAACTATTATTTACCATCAATCCAAATGATTTGGAAAAGGTAAAATATATGCCAAATGTGTCAATTATTGGTGAAATAGTCGATAGAAGCGAAGGCATTACGCTACACACAACTGGCGGAAATATTCACCGATTACAAGCACAAGGTTGGAATCATTTTTAATTTAGTTTTAGTAGTTCTGTAGTTTTAGTAGTTTTAGTAGTTCCTACGAACCCAAACTACTCAACTACTTAAACTACTTAAACCACTTAAACTACTCTCATGATAGATTGGAAAACAGTCAAAGAATACGAAGATATTACATACAAAAAATGTAATGGAGTTGCGAGAATTGCATTCAATAGACCCGAAGTTCGGAATGCGTTTCGTCCAGGAACAGTGAACGAATTAATCGAAGCACTTCGTGATGCACAGGAAGATACAACAATCGGTGTTGTTTTATTAACAGGTGAAGGCCCTTCGCCAAAAGATGGTGGCTGGGCGTTTTGTTCGGGTGGCGATCAACGCATTCGTGGTTCTCATGGTTACGTTGGAAGAGCGGACGGACAACATCGTTTACACATTTTAGATGCACAACGTTTGATGCGTTTTATGCCAAAAGTAGTGATTTGTGTTGTCCCTGGTTGGGCAGTTGGCGGTGGACATAGTTTGCACGTTGTTGCTGACATTACTTTAGCGAGTAAAGAACACGCTATTTTCAAACAAACAGATGCTGATGTAACGAGTTTTGATGGTGGTTATGGTTCTGCTTATTTGGCAAAAATGGTTGGTCAAAAGAAAGCAAGAGAAATTTTCTTTTTAGGTCGCAATTATTCTGCACAAGAAGCTTTTGAAATGGGAATGGTCAACGCTGTTGTGCCTCACGATGAGTTAGAACAAACAGCTTATAATTGGGCTCAAGAGATTTTGGAAAAATCACCGACTTCTATCAAAATGCTAAAATATGCGATGAACTTGACGGATGATGGTTTGGTTGGTCAACAACTCTTTGCTGGTGAAGCAACTCGTTTGGCTTACATGACGGAAGAAGCAAAAGAAGGTCGAAATGCCTTTTTGGAAAAGCGTAAACCAAATTTTAAGAATATTAAGTGGTTACCATAAATTCAATTGAAATTGATAATGGAAAATTGATAATTATATACCAACAATTTTCCATTATCAATTCTCCATTATCAATTTCAATGTCAACACTACAACTGATTTCACTAATTGTAATGGCTTCTTTCTATATTTTTGCAGGAATTAGTCATTTTCGTGTACCGAAAATATTCTTAAAAATAACACCAAAATGGGTTCCTTATCCTGAGAAAGTGAATATTTTGGTTGGTATTATTGAGTTAATTTTAGGTGTTAGTTTGTTTTTTGAATCAACTCGTTCGTTTGCTGCGATGGGAATTATTGCCTTATTAATCGCTGTTTTTCCTGCGAATATTTATCATTTTCAACAAGCAAGAAAAAAGGGAAAATTGGTTATTCCGACTTTAATTCGTTTGCCGATTCAGTTGATTTTGATTTGGTGGGCGTATAGTTTTGTTTGAATTAAACCATTATAAAACCTAAGCGATTATAAAGTATTTTATAATCTTTTTCTAAAGCTTTATCTAAGTCAACACCACGCTTTTTATAATATTGCCAATAATTGAAATAAGCAATTTCTAAAAGAGCAGAATCTACCCAATCAACATTTTTGGTATAACCAGAGATATATTTTGCACCTAAATTTTCTTTTATTTCTATCAGTTTATCTTTACTTAATTTCAGCGTTTGACAACTACCAAAATGGATAATTTTACCTTGAAATTTTCTTTTATATTTATATAAATCATCAATATCTATCTCAAATCCTTCTGACGAAATAAATCCTTTCCAGCCATGAAATGCGAGATAAACTATTTCATAATGATTGTCTAAAGAATTTTTTAAGTGGTATGAAAATTCTTTTTTCGTAGCAACTCGACGATGAAAATAATCAACGTTTAATACATTACTTAAAAAATTCAATAAATCATTGACACTTCTTTTATCTTGATTATCATCACTCCATTCGCCTTCTAAAACGAATATATTTTTTTGATTAGTTAAAGTTACTTCGTTCATTTCAATCTTTTCATTCTTCATAATAAGCTTTCATATCTTCCTCTATTACAATCGTTTCCAAAGGTTTTGAAGGATGTTGAATCGTATAAGGTTTAATCACTTCAATATCCGTAAATCGAAAAACTTTAGCGACTTGTGGTGTTTGAGAAGTTGGAGATTGATAATCTCTTGAATAACCTTTTTCTTTATAAAAACTACCAATTACACGAATTTTATTCTCACAACAACCCATCATATATACATTCGGAATTTTCAATTTTGGTGTTACTGATTCTAAAAAAATACAATAATCTTCTGTTTTTGCCGAAACAATATCCATACTATCCAAAAACTCCGTTGGCAACCAATTTGGACAAGCACAAGCCCAAGCAATATAAGCAAGTTCAAGCGTATCAATTTGAGTTGATAACTCCGTTGGATAATTTATTTCTGTTAGTTTTTCTTGAATTTCTTTTGGATTACAAGCTGATATTAACAAAACAAGAAATAAGATTTGAATTGAATTTTTAATCATCATTAAAATCGTTTTCTACAATTTTCGTAAAGTGTTTGCGTGTTTCAATATTTCCCAAACTGAAAAATCTTTTTTCGCATCTCGTGTCATTTGTTTTTCTGCCAACTTAATAATTTCAGGTTCAGCAGTTTTAGCATTTCCAGAGTCAAACATTGGGTTTGGATCATATTCAATAGCTAATTGTGCTACTTTTGCCATTTTTTCTCCTTTCAATTGATTGACTAAATAAATCGCCATATCAATTCCAGCCGAAACACCAGCAGCAGTTATAACTTTTCCTTGTTCTACGAATCGCTCACGAGTCGGAATTGCACCAAATTCTTTCAGCATTTCGATAGGTTTCCAGTGAGAAGTTGCTTTTTTATCTTTCAAAATTCCTGTCGCTGCTAAAATCAAAGAACCTGTACAAACAGTTACTGTTTTTTGGGTTGTTTCGTGGATTTTTTTAATCCAATGCAGCACTTTTTTATCCTTCATTTCTCGCACAAAAGCAATCGTAGAACCAGGAATTAATAAAATATCTGCTTTCACAATTTCATCAATTGAGTGTTTAATATTCAAGTGAACAACTTGACTATCAGCTGTTATTTCTCCTTTTTCTTTTGCAACAAACTTTATATTAACACCTTTTACATTACGTAAAATTTCGTAAGGACCAATTGCGTCAAGCATTGTCATACCATTATATACGTAAATAATTATATTCATTTTCTATTATTTTAGTGTATCAAAAGCAATCATTCTAACTATCACTTAATTCCTTCCATCTGCTTTTTCCCCATTCTTTTTGCACTCGTTTAGACAAAAATGTCCAAGCAACAATTCGACTTGATTTATTTCCAGTTCCCATCGGAATCGTTTCAACATTGTGAACGCCAATTGCTTTCAAAGCTTTATAAATTCCCTTTAGATTGGAGTGTTTAGATACCAAAGTTGTGAACCAGCAACAGTTTTCACCAAACTGTTTACTATCTTGAATCATATCATAAATAAATTGAAATTCACCGCCTTCATACACTAATTCATTATGAATTCCTCCAAAATTACGTTTTGGCTCTTTTGGATTTCTTTTACTTAGATTTTTTACTTTTCGTCGAGTGCTTTTCCAAGCATCTTCCGCCGAAGCATGAAACGGAGGATTACAAATTGTTACATCAATTTTATCTTTTTTATTAATAATACCAGTAAAAAAATGTGACGGACTTTTTTGTAATCGACAATCAATTTTGTTTTGTAAAGATAGATTTGAGTTCACAATATTTTGAGCAGATTTGATTGATTTTGCATCAATATCCGCACCGATAAAGTTCCAGTTGTATTCCGTAACACCAATTATCGGATAAATACAACTCGCACCAACACCAATATCCAAGCAAGTAACTTTTCCGCCAACTGGAATTATATCTCGATTATTCTTACTCAACAAATCTGCAACATAATGAATATAATCTGCACGACCAGGAATCGGCGGACAAAGATTATTATCAGGAAATTCCCAATATTTTATACCATAATAATGATTCAACAAGGCTTTATTCAACAATTTCACCGCAATAGGATTCGAGAAATCCAAAGATTTTACACCAAATTTATTCCGTTTGATATACTTTTCTAATTCCGAATCAACATTTCTTAACGCCTCTAAATCGTATCGTTCTCTATTCTTATTTCGAGGATGTAACCTCGATTCTTTAACTTCTTTTTTCAATGATTTTGTTTGAATTGATAAATGATGACCTTAAAACTTGATTCATCAATAATAAAATAATTCGATAATTTAAGGAACAGATAAAAAATAATCTACCCGTTTTACTCGCTATTTTTGATTCGTACTTCGTTACCTATTCCCTAACTTAGCAAAGCCAGTACCATAGTTGCGTGTTACGAGTTACTGGTTTGACGAATTGACCACCGAGATCTCGGGGCAGGCATCGATTGATACTTTTTAAAATCTGCCGTTAGTTCGTCAAACCCGAAACTCGTAACCCGAAACTCGTAACCCGCAACTTAATTTTCATTGTCTAACATATATTCAGCAATTATTTTCTCATTCGTATCATTACTTTTTGATAACTCATTTATGATATTATGCCGCTCTTTTACTTTCTTATCTTGGCTCAATTTTTCATTTGCTTGAATTTCAGAAACCGTTACTTTAAACGCAACAATTCCATTCATCATTCCAATTTTATATTTCTCAGGCAAATCGTCCCATTGTGTTTTATAGGATTTTTCATAATTATTAATCGTTCCTTCCAACACTTTTAAAACTTCGGTTTGCTCCGAAATAATTGTCACCGTTCCATAACAATGAACCGCAATATAGTTCCAAGTTGGCACATTTAGTTGTTTTTCATAATGTTTAGGCGAAATATAAGCGTGAGGTTCATTGAATATCACTAAAACCCTTTGGTCAATGATATTTTTCCATTGTTCATTGTTTTTTGCAAAATGAGAAATCAACGTAACTTCCTCATTATCAGCACTAACAACAAAAGGCAAATGCGTTGCAATCGGATAATCATCTTTTGTAGAAATAATCGTAGCGAAACTAAAACGTTTCATAAATTCAATAATTTCCTCCTTATTCGTTGATTTATTAATATTTGGTACATGCATTAATCTCTTCTTTTGCTTCTATTTTTATAAAACAATTTACTGTTCAACCTACTTTAAAAAAAACACTCATATCAACCATCAATTGTTTTCTAAACATTCTTTTCATCATAAAACTAAAGCGACTTAATGAAATATTGATAATAAATGAAGGTTATTTTTTCAAAACCTCTACATCATTGCATTTCTACGTTCATTCACGTATTTCAAACACCACCGTTCTGACTCTTTTTGTTTCCGTTCCATCGTCCAATCTTTCATTCAAAATCATCTGTTCAGCGGCTTCTAATTCAAAAACTTCCTGCATATTTCGGATACTTCCGACTGGTACTTTTTTCGATTTTAATAGATTTAAAATATTCGTTCTATCGTATTTTTTAATGGCTTTCGCCAAAATAGATTTCAAGGTTTTTCGGTTTCGAACTCTTGCGGCATTGGTTTTAAATTCTTCATTTTCAGTCAGTTCTATTAAGTGTAACCCATCGCATAAATTAACAAATTGCCGTTCTGTACCAACCGCTAAAACAATCGGCTTTTCATCATTTGTATAAAACACATCGCCATAAGGTGCGATGTTTGGATGCATTGTTCCCATACGTTGCGGAATGTGATTTCCCATGAGCCAGTTTGTTGCTTGATTCGCCAAAGAAGCAATCGCTGCTTCGACCAAAGAAGCCGTAACAAAGCTACCTTTTCCCGTTCGTTCTCGCTGCAACAAAGCCACCAAAACACCTTCTTTCAACTGATGAGCCGCTAATAAATCAATCAAAGCCACTGGCATTTTTACAGGTTCTCGTTCAGGTTCGCCAGTCATATAAAGGAAGCCTGCTTCGGCTTGTAACACCACATCAAAAGCTGGTGTATCATCATTTTCGCCAAAAGCCGTGAGTTTTGCAAAAATCAATTTTGGATTTATAACCTTGAGCGTTTCATAATCCATTTTGAGTTTTTGAGCTGATTTTTGATTAAAATTAGAAATGACAATATCAGCGGATTTGACAAGTTCATGAATTTTATTTTGGTCGGCTTCGGTCGTTAAATCTGCAAAAATGACCTCTTTCTTCCAATTCACAGAAGCATAGTAAGCAGATTGAGCAGCGTTTGGGTTTTCGGTCGGTAACTTCCAACGTCGAGTGACATCTCCGCCAGTTGTTGCGTTTTCTATTTTGATAACTTTCGCTCCTAATTCAGCGAAAAATAAACCAACTGCTGGACCCGCTAACACACTGGCTAATTCTATCACTTTGAGGTCTTTGAATATTTCGTTCATGTCGTTTTCATTACAGATTTGAATAATTCAACAAATCTTTTTGATTTTAAAATTACCTTTGAATATTAATTTATTTGGACTGCTCACAACGTTCATTGAGTTTTTTGTAAAAACTGAATACTTCTATAACGTTGTGAAAAACATAAAACCAGTAAAATTTTGAAACAGATTTTAATTTTTGCCATTATCGCAACCGTATTTATCTCTTGCGAACAAGAAGCCGATCAAGTCGTTTTTGAATCTGCTAATAAAATTCTACATAATAAAAATATTCAATACCAATATCGTTCTCATTGGGACAATAGATTCAATAAAACTACTTTTCAAGATTCTGCCAAAGTTACGTACAGTAAAATTCCGAATCTAAAAAAACATTTTTTTGGTTTTTATATTAATCATGGAAAAATGGCAACACTTTTTGATGGTTCTCAAATTCAAAATATTGACCATAATAATAAAATGATTATTGTCACCGATTCATCAAGCATAATCAATACACTTAATAAATCCGACTATCATTTTGTTTTTTCTTCTGGCCCTTTAGAAATATTGACTTCAGCCGTCTATGATTCTTATATTGATACAATTATTGATAGCACGCAATATGTTATTGGTAGAAATATCAAAACCACGCCTTCTACATCTGATAGTACACAAATCGTTACCAATGACGATTTCTATTATTTCAATCGACAAACGAAATTATTAGACCGAAAAAAAAGCATAATTATTCTTGAAGGCGATACAATGCAGGTTATCAATCATTATTTTTCTGATTATCAATTTGATACAATTCCTTTTGATTTTAATACAATCAATAGAGACAGTTGGCAAAGTTATAATATAATTGCAAAAGATGATTTTAATCAAAAACGACATTTACAGCAAAAACAAGTTGGTGATAAATTAATGATTAAAACTTATCAAGATATTAATAATCAACGAATTAACCTTTATGGAAATGGTAAAAAAACGGTGATTATGTTCTCATTTATTGGTTGTCATGCTTGTGAATTAGCACTAAAAGATTTTAAAGCACAAGATTACAAATTTAATCCTAACGTAGATTTTTATTACAGCAATCCACAAGATAAACGAGAAGCCGTTGCAAAATTTGCTAAAAGGAAAGGTTTTTCATTTCCTACTTTTGCAAGAGAAAGTATGATGTATTATGAATTAAGAAACCGCTTATATCCTACTTTTGTCGTTGTTGCTGACGATGGAACAATCGAAAAAATATTTACTGGCTACGATAAAAGTGTTTTGAATATACTGTTTTGATTAAGCATGAATTTTATATTGTAAAAGCCACAAAAGATAATTCGTTTTACTGTTTTGTGGCTTGATGTATTTTTTGCCACGAATACACAAATAAATATTAGCAATTAATTTTTTCATTCAAAATTCGTGCATTCTGTCTGCCCCAAAATCTCGGTGGTGACTATAATAATTATTGTTAAATAATCCTCAATTATCCATTTTCAATTATCCATTTATTTAATTTCCCTATTTTTGCCGACATATTTGTAACGAACTTCTAAATTATTATTATGACGATAGATGAAACCTTAATCTTACGTTTAGAAAAATTATCAAGATTACAACTTTCAATCGAAGAACGCTCAACGATTACAAAAGACTTGAATAATATCTTAGGTATGATTGAAAAGTTGGACGATTTGGACACAACTGGCGTTGAACCCTTGCGACATATCATCGAGGAAAATAAACCTTGGCGAGAAGATATTGTTAATCAATCAACAACGACAGCTGATGCATTGAAAAATGCTCCAAATCACGATGGTAATCATTTCAAAGTATTGAAAGTGATAGAAAAATAGACTTAGTGTTTGAATGTTTAAATGTTCGAGTGTTCAACTGTTGTTCTGCAACATAACATTCAAACACTCAAACATTGGAACATTAAAACATAAAGAAAAATGAAACCAGTTATTGACATTAAGAATCTCAGAAAAACCTATTACATGGGTACGCAAACGGTACATGCACTCAAAGATGTATCGTTACAAATCAATCGAAATGAATATGTTGCTTTGATGGGTCCTTCGGGTTCTGGAAAATCAACGTTGATGAATTTGTTAGGTTGTTTGGACACACCGACTGATGGAAGTTATGTGTTGAATGAACAAGATGTTAGTGTGTTATCGGATGCAGAATTGGCTCAAATTCGTAATAAAGAAATCGGTTTCGTTTTTCAAACTTTTAATTTATTGCCTCGTTTATCTTCCTTAGAAAATGTGGCTTTGCCCTTAGTTTATGCTGGTATAAGTAAGTCCGAACGATTGGCAAAAGCTCAAGCTGTTTTGGAAGCGGTTGGTTTAGGTGATAGAATGGATCATAAACCAAATGAATTATCTGGTGGTCAGCGTCAACGTGTTGCAGTTGCAAGAGCATTGGTGAATGATCCTGCGATTATTCTTGCTGATGAACCGACTGGTAACTTAGATACAAAAACGTCTGTCGAAATCATGGCGTTATTTGAAAAAATCCACAACTCTGGAAATACAGTTATCATCGTAACGCATGAACCTGACATTGCGGAACATACACATCGAGTCGTGCGTTTGCGTGATGGTTTGGTAGAATCTGATAAGATGAATGAACATATTGTAACGGCAGCGGAAAGGTAAAATGATTGTGTGATTGTGTCAGCTTCGCTGATTGTGTGATTGTATCGCTTCGCTCATTGTTAATCGAATTATACGTAAAACAATCAGCGAAGCATGAGCAATACAATCACACAATCAGCGAAGCATGAGCAATACAATCAAACAATCAGCGAAGCATGAGCAATACAATCACACAATCAGCGAAGTATGAGCGATACAATCAAACAATCAGCGAAGTATGAGCGATACAATCAAACAATAAAAAATGAAAATATACACGAAAACAGGCGATAAAGGACAAACTTCTTTATTTGGTGGTGCGAGATTACCAAAAAATCATATTCGGATTGAAGCTTATGGGACGGTTGATGAATTGAATTCTTACATTGGTTTGGTTCGTGATGCGACTGATAATGAATCAGTTAGAACGGTTTTGAAAGAAGTTCAAGATAGATTATTTACGATTGGTTCTAACTTGGCTTCTGATCCATCGAAAGATATGATTACACCAGATGTTCATCAAGCGGATATTGAATTATTGGAAAAAGAAATTGATAGAATGACGGCAGAATTGCCACCGTTACGCAGTTTTATTTTGCCAGGTGGACATACAACAGTTTCTTTTTGTCACATCGCTCGATGCGTTTGTCGTCGTACCGAACGGTTGGTTGTGGCATTGGCTGAGAATGAAAAAGTGGAATTGATTATTATTCAATATTTGAATCGGTTGTCGGATTATTTGTTTACACTTGGTCGATTGTTGGCGAAGGATTTGGGTGTGAAAGAAGTGGAATGGAAACCGAGGAAGTAAGCAGTTATCGTATTGCGAAGCTCCAGCTTTGCAGTCATAAATTCATTTTCTCTCCGAAGCTGGAGCTTCGGATTACGTTTTTTTTTACGTAAATTTGGATTTTTAAAATAAGGAATATTAATCGTTCTCAATGAAAATAAAGCAATCGGATAAACTAATGGTTTTGGGAAAACACGTTGAACCTGGATTGAAGAAATATAAGGGAAAACCTGATATTCGAATTCAACGCTATATTGACGAGTCTCCTTTGGTTTATACTGCTTATCGCTTCGCTGATGACCGAATATTTTTGGTGTATGATAAAAACTTGTATGCTATTTTGTATAAAAATGAAGCCGTTTTAATGGAAGAGTTAGAACAACATTTTCAAGAAAAACCTTATTTTGATGATATAGATTAAATTCGCAACAAATAATCTAATCACTTATTTTTAAACAAAATAGACACAATAAACATTATCAATAGGTTTAAATATTTTTGAATTAAAGCACACAACATAGTGGAAAATAAAAACTTTAAATTACTTGGAAATTCAGGTGGAGAAATGCCATTAAGTCCAAGTCAATCTCAATTAGAAACTTTTGATAATAATTACGTTTCGAGAAATTATATTATTCAATTTGATTGTTTGGATTTTACATCTTTATGTCCTGTGACTGGACAGCCTGACTTTGCAGAGATAGAAATCAAATATACACCAAATATCAAGTGTGTAGAAACGAAATCCTTAAAATATTACTTGCATTCTTATCGAAATACAAAAGCGTTTAATGAACAAGTTATCAATCGTATTTTGGATGATTTGATTGCGGTTTGTGAACCAAAATGGATGAAAGTAAAAGGAAAATTTGCCGCAAGAGGCGGAATTGCTTTGACAACAATCGCAGAATATCCAAATCTAAGTGATGATGAAAAATAAAGTTGTTGTACTTTTAAGTGGCGGAATGGACTCGGTTACAGCATTACATTACGCACTAAAAGATTATGAAGTTGTCGGTGCATTGAGTTTTAATTATGGTTCAAAACACGCTGTTCGAGAGTTGGAATATGCCAAATATCAATGTGATAAAATTGGGATTCAACATACAATTATTAAACTTGATTTTGTTCAACAATTGTTCAAATCCTCCTTATTAATTGATGGTGGAGAAATACCAGAAGGTCATTATGCAGCAGAAAATATGAAGTCAACCGTTGTTCCTTTTCGAAACGGAATCATGTTGTCTATCGCTTGTGGATATGCTGAAAGTCAAGGTGCAAAAGCGGTTGTCATCGCTGCACATTCGGGCGATCATGCAATTTATCCTGATTGTAGAACCGACTTTATGGAAGCAATGCGACAAGCAATGAAATTAGGAACTTACGAAAATATTGATTTGTTAGCTCCGTTTGTAGATATTGATAAAACTGAAATTGTACGAATTGGTACGAAATTAAAGGTCGATTATGCTCAAACTTGGTCGTGTTATAAAGGTTTAGAATTGCACTGTGGAAAATGTGGAACTTGTGTCGAACGTAAAGAAGCGTTTGAACTTGCTGGTGTAAATGATCCTACAGAATACTTATAGATAATTCAAGTTTGTAGATTAAATAATAATCAATTATTGATTTTAAGTTAAGAGTGTTAGGCAAATTATTGGCTAACGCTCTTATAATTTCAACTCCATAATCGGTAAAAACCGACCTTCAATAGAACTCGGCAATTGGTCAACAACTTGAAAACCTAAACGGTTGTAAAACGGTTCTGCATTTGGATCAGCATCGACTATTACACTTTTGTACGATGTTGTTTTTATACGATTTAAAAAGTCATTTACCAATATTTTTCCATAACCTTGACCAATAAAATTTGGTTCTACAAATAAGAAATTCAGTTTCACAGTTAATTGATTTTCAGCAGAATAAATATAAAATCCTATTATTTTATCTTCATCAATTAAGTTGTAAACCTCATTATTTTCAATAAATTCTGGCGTAACTGTCAATTCTTTTCGCCACGATTCTATCAGTTCAGAACCATAATTCCAATAATCTTTTGACCGAAGTGTTAAAGCTGTAATTGCGGCTGCATCTTTTGGTTTTGCTTGCTGTATTTTCATTAAAATTATTATTTCAAAATACTTAAATAAGCTTTCCAAGAACCAACATTCGCTCGATATTGTTTTGCCATAACTCTTGAAATTTGAGCAATATGTCCGAAATCATGAACGACCCAAGATGATAATAATTCTTCTAATTTTGCCTCGCCCAAAGCTGGATGAATACCAGTTTTTGACAAGTCATTTTTAGTAATTTGTAACGCCTTCAAATCAGCTAAATTTTGCGTTCTCAATGTTCTAAATTCGGCTAATAATGCTTCGATTGTTGCTGTTTTTGGCACATTCATTTGAGCAAATCTATCAAATGGTTCAAAGGTTTTATCTTCTGCATCAGATAAGATAATTTTTGCTCTTACAAACCAATCCGTTTTTTCGCAATGAATCAAATGCCCAATCACATCGTATGGACTCCAAGTATTTTCGCCTTCATTACTTTTTGTCCATTTGTCAGGCAAACCAGTTAACATTGGTTCTAAAACGGAAGCTGTTCGACTCAATATTTCTATTGCTTCTTCTAAATTGAATTTCATTTGGTGTATATATTTAAGGTTGTTTTAACTGTTGAATAATAACATCACGAATCTTTTCCGATTGTTTATAAACCATGACATGACTTCCATCTTCAATAATTACATCAGCATTTTTGATAAATTGAATCGGAAAAGTTTTATCATTCGTCCCATGAATTTGGACAATTTTAGTAGTTTTTGAGATGTTTGGCGTTTGCCAATTAGATAACGTTTTCAAAGCCCATTGTAAATAATTATTCGAGTAACTTCCAACCATTTCGCTAAATAGTTCTCGTTCCTTTTCAGTTTCAAAGCCATGGTTTTCGCCCCAATATTTAACCGTTTTAATACTAATTTCTTTTGTAAAAAAATGATAGAATCGAAACGGTTTGACCATTTTAAAAAATAAAGGCATTTCGATTCTTGATTGAATACTTGAAAGCAAAATAATTGTATTAATAGATTGATATTCAGCGATTACTTGCGAAATTATTCCACCAAACGAATGTCCAATTAATACTATTTTTTCATTCGTTTTTGGTAAATCTTTAAAAAGTCGTTTGGCGTAATTTTGTATCGTTTCATTTCGTTTTGGTTCTATCCAATTCAAATACGTCACATCAAAATCATTCAATGACATTTTTTCATAAATACGATGTGTGTAACCTAAACCTGGAATTAGATAGATTTTCATTTTGATTAATAATTTGCTCTTTTATCAATGTTTCTGTTCCCAAACCTCAACTTCAAAACTTTCTACATTTCGCTCCTCTTTCGAGAAATTCACGCCAACCAAAACAACCTGTTTCGATGCGTTTTTATACGCAGCAGCATATTCTCTATTTTTAATTTGTTCGATTGCATTGGTCGCTGTTCCATCTAATTTAAATTCCATTAGATAAATAAAATTTTCAGTTTCCGCAACCAAATCCAAACGACCTTTATGCTTTGTCACTTCCGAACTTACCGTTAATTCCAAATAAGCCGTTACCAAATAAATAACAGTTTGAAAATAACCTTCCCACTCCCGAGTACTCGGGATGAATAATTCGGCTTCGTTCTTTGCTTTTTTTCTATCTTTTAGCCTGCCCCGAGAACTCGGGGGATGCAAATGATATGAAATATCCGAAAGGATGATTTTTAATTGTTCAATAAAAATATCCATTTTACCTTGATGCAAACCTCTTCTCATCTTCACCATCGCAGAACTGACCACCGTTTTTGATTTATAAGTGTAGGCTTGTGTCAAGTTATAAATCATAGATTGTCGCACTTCGATATTCGGATAACCCAAAACATAAGATGAACCGTAAACGCTGTAAGTTGCTTCTTTTATCGTCAAATAACCAGTTTGATACAACAAACCGATAACATCTATTTTTTCTAAAATAAAGCTATTAAAAAAGTAATTATCGACTTCGATATATTCTAATTCTCGTGGATTGACATAATTTTCTTGAATGATTTCTACCAAAAAAGTTGGCGTTCCTGTTTCAAACCAATAATTATCAAATTGAAAATGTGTAAAGAAATTGAGCAACGAAAAAGGATTATACAACGTAATTTTTCCATCATAAGAATAGCCATTATACCATTGTTTAATATGTTTCAACAATTCATTTTCAGGCAAATTCATATTTTCAGCCATTCGTTTTATGTAATCCTGAAAATTATCTTCTAATTCTTTTTGTGTAATTCCCAATAAATCATTTGCCAACGGTGATTTGCTTAAATCCGTCAGATTATTCAAATCAGAAAACAGACTTACTTTACTAAATTTTGAAATACCAGTAATGAATAAAAACTTGAGATGTCCTTCCAAATCCAAACCTTTCAACGGAGAAAAGAAACTTCGCAATACTTTACGATTCGCTTTTGCTTTATCAACTTCCGTAATAAAATCAACCATTGGTTTATCATATTCATCTATTAATAAAACAACTGGTTTTCCCTTTTTTGCAATATTTTTTACTAATGCTTTAAACCTATTTCCTAATGATTTCTCATTAAGTTCAATTCCAAATTGTTGTGCATATTTTGAAACTTCGTGGTTTAAAATTTCTTCTATATTTTCAACTTTATGACCATAATCAGCAAAGTTAAAATGCAGCACAGGAAATGATTCAAACGTATAATCCGTTTGTTGACCAATCCATAAATCTTGAAATATTTCCTTATTTCCTTGAAATATTTCTTTCAAAGTTGCCACTAATAATGATTTTCCAAACCGACGAGGACGAGATAAAAAATATAAATTTGCAGTATTGATAATGTTATGAATCATCTTCGTTTTATCAACATAAACGGCTTTCTTATAAAAAATTAAACGTGTAAAAATTGTATTATTTGAACCACAAAAGGTACAAAAGACACAAAAGGAATTCACAAAAGAGTGAAAATAAAATAACTTTTGTGAAAACACTTTTGATACTTATGTGCC
>JBGCFH010000158.1:0-38437 GCA_045106825.1 Saprospiraceae bacterium
ATCAAGCATTTCAAGATTTACCCTTAAAAATCAGTCTTATTTTTTAAGGCTTTTTTCTAAAAAAACGAGATAGCTTTTGCAAAATTGTTTTAGGTTAAACAACTGATTTACAGTATTTTAAGTTCATTCTGAAAACTTCAAATTAAATTTAAAAACGAAAATATTACGTTTTGCCTTGCAAAACAATCATCTCACGCAGATTTCGCAGATTTCGTAGATTCACGCAGATTTTTCATTAACAAAATCATCTTTTTTATCAAAAAAATCTGCGTGAATCTGCGTAAAAAAAGCATTTTACAAAGCAAAATTTAGCAATTGTGATTTCTATTTTACGTTTCAACGAAACGTAAATATATAAGCTTAGAAGGAAAAAATTAACGGTTGTAGATTAGTGATTTGGATTATGTAGATTTTGATATTATAATTACGTAGTGGATTTCAATTTTCCGAAAGTTAATATAAAATAATCTGCGTGAGTATCTAAAAACTCCATTTCAATCGCAAAAAAATCAACTTCTGTAAAAAGCCATAATTGTCACCATTATTATATTTAAATCCTGCAATTTGTCCAATCAAATCAATATTCCAATTGTCCTTAATCGTATAAGTCAACGTCGGATTGATGAACAATAATTGGTCTTCACTTGGACTATAAATAATGGATAAAGCACCAGAAATTGACGGATTGAACGGATATGAAACCATTGTAAAAATGGTATGTTTATATGGAAATAAATTTTTTGCCGTAATATTTAATGCTAATAAATTTGCGGTTGCAGATTCGCTTGTTCCTAAAGAATTATACAAAAATCCTGCACTAACATAAGTCGAATTTTCGAAAGCATAATCAAAAGCAACCGTTCCAGCAAAAGCCGTTGAAGCGGAATCGTAACCTTGAAAAATTGCCGTTTCACCTTTAAAACCAACGTCTTTGATATTTCCTGCCCAACCAATTCCTGTAACAATATCTTTGTTATAAACGCCACCTAAAATCTGAAAATCATAATTCCATTTATTAAATTTCCATAAACCTCCAGCAACAATTTCGTCCGTATTTTCAAACGCCTTGACGGCAAATTCTACACTCGAAGTCGCACCAGTATAATACGTTACTCGCACAGCATCAGAACCAGGTCGTTCTTCATAATCGAAGTCAAAATACGAAAACGCATTAAAAATATCGTGTGGATTCCAAACTGTGTTGATTCCCCAGTTTATCCGTTGTCGTCCGACTCGTACATTCCAATTTTCATTGGAATAATCCAAATACAAACGGTCGAGCATTGTGTGCATCGTAAAGGTCGGATTATCAGAAATCAACCAAGATAAATCCAAAACATCATCATTTGCACCGTCAATTCCTTCGCTAAATGGTTGCAACGGATTTCCTGTATTCAATAACAATCCATAAAAAATTTGCGTTCGTAAATCAGCTTTAAATGTCCAATTGTCATTAAAATAATAATTGAAATTAATCCGATTATGAATTTGATTATTGAATAAAAAAGTATTTCCAGCCGTATCAATAATTGCTGTTCGCAAGTCTTTGATATAACCATCAAGTTCCCACTTTCTCGGTTTTTTCTCCTCAAATGCTGTATTTTCTACTTCTTCAATTTCGTAGATTTCTGTTTCAGGTTCAATCGTATCGGTTTCGATAAATTCTTCCTCGACTTCTTCTTCCAACGGTTCTTCTTCAACTTGTGAGAAGCCGAAAATTGGTAAAAATAATAATATTATAAATCCATATTTTTTCATTGGTGAATAGTATTTCGTAGGGCAAATGGCAAAGGCGATGCCGTTTGCCCTACATTACGTTATGACAAACCTTTTTTCAATTCTTCTGCATTTCTCCGAACATCCGAATCAATCTTCCCATCAACCAACGTAATCACACGTTTCGCTCTATCGACAACACGTTGATCATGAGTCGAGAAAACAAACGTAATGTGTTCTTCTTCATTCAATTTTGCCATAATATCCAACAAATCTGACGTTGATTTAGAATCTAAATTTGCAGTCGGTTCATCGGCTAAAACGAACTTTGGTTTTGAAGCCAACGCACGAGCAACGGCAACACGCTGTTGTTGTCCGCCAGAAAGTTGTGATGGTCGTTTGTCGGCTTTGTCGCCGATTCCGACAGCGTTTAATAACTCATTGGTTCGAGCGTCCATTTCTGCTTTTGAACGACCTTGAAGCAACATCACAAACTCGACGTTTTCTTTTGCAGTCAACACAGGAATTAAGTTGTAAGACTGAAACACGAAACCAATGTTGTTTCGACGAAAGTCGATTAATTGATTGTCGGATAAAGTAGAAATATCGTTTCCGCCAACTTGAATTGAACCTTCCGAAGGATTATCCAAACCACCGATTATATTTAATAAAGTTGATTTACCAGAACCTGAAGGGCCAACAATTGCGGTAAATTCTCCTTTTGTAATTTCTATATCAACACCTTGCAATGCGTGAACGGCAATCAGTGAATCAGGATTATATGTTTTATGCAAATTTTTAGCTTCTATTACATTCATTTTTTTATTGATTAATGTGTTGATGTATTGACGTGTTGATGTGTTGAAGTTTGCACAACAAAACACCAATCATTTCATCAAAAAATCAGCACACATTTTTATAAATTATATTTTATACCTTAAATTTTCACATCAACACATCAACACATCAAATTTTATTAATCGCTTCAACTGGTTTCAATTTCGTTGCTTTTCGAGCAGGATAAAGTGAGGCTAATAAAGCGGTAATAAATACTGCAATTGCAATAGTCACGTAATAACTCGGATCAATGTCCGGATAAACAATACTGTTCATTCCAAACTCTTCCAAACTTTCTTCATAAGCGGACAAATCGATTCCTGTTTTTCTCAAAGTCGAAACGGTTAAGTAACCAAAGAAGACACCAATTGGCAAACCAATCAAGGATAACATCAAGGTTTCTAACATCACCATTCCGAATATTTTTCCTTTATTCATTCCGATTGCCATCAAAACGCCTAACTCTTTGACACGTTCCAAAACTGCCATTAACATCGTATTCAAAATTCCGAAAATCAAGGCAATCATTACGATTCCTGTGATAATGGTGGAAGACATTCCGATTTGATTGGCAAACAATTTTAAACTCGGTGCAACTTCGTCATAAGGTTGAATTTTTACATCTTGATGCACTTTTTGTAAGTTGGAAGTTAATTGATGTGTATTGTCAAAATCATCTACTAATAAGGCAATTTCATGAATATTATCGCCATTTTTCAAGGCTTTCGCTAAATCATTTTTATTCGTAAAAACAATACGTTCATCTAATTGAGCATTGCCAGAGCTATACAAACCGACGATTCGATAAGCTTGTCCTGTCAATTCTCCTTCCATATCTTGAAACTGCAACGTAATTTTTTTACCAACTTTGACTTTTAGCTTTTCTGCTAATTTTTCACCAATCAAAATCTGATTTTTCTTTCCTTCTTGAAAGTATTCACCATCTTTTACTTGTTCATTTAGTTTGGTAACATCGGCTTCTCCTTGCGGATCAATTCCTCGAATCAAAACGCCTTTTGCAGCACGAGGAGAACTTGCCATTCCATTGATAACGACACGAGGAACAACGGCTTTTATGCCTTCTGTTCGTTTTAAATCTGTAATTAATTTTGTAGAATTATCAATGACAAATTCACTTTTACGCTCTTTTAGATATTGTGCATCGTGAATTTGTATGTGCGAAGTTTGGTTGGTAATGATGTTGTCGATGAACATATTTATCATTCCTGTCATCCAACCCATCAACGATACCAATGCCCAAACGCCTAAGATTATCGCACCAATTACGACAAGACTTCGGGTTCGATTTCGCCATATATTTCGCCAAGCTATATTTATTAGCATGATTTATTTTTTATAAGTTTTATCAATATTCACCATCTAAAAACTCCAACTATTTCCGTCATGCTGAATTTATTTCAGTATCTCCCAAGCTGTTAAAACTCAATTTTCAAAAAGTACGAATCTTCTGATTTTTAACTTTTTACAGTTTTGTACTTTAATGTTCGGGAGATGCTGAAACAAGTTCAGCATGACGGAATTTTATGTGGTTTTTTAGTTGGTGAAATAGTAGAGCATTTTGCGTTTAGACGGATTAAAAATCCGCCTCTTTAGATGTTGCTATGTTTTAGAAAAAACACGGAGATTTTATAAACTTGAGTATTTTTATCCAAACTTTTTATCATCTAAAGGAACGGGTTTCAACCCGTTCAAACCCGAGTGCGTTTAATGTCGCATTGCCTCAATCGCTTTCAATTTTCTAACTTTTCTAAAAATCAACAAGGACAATATCATTGATAAAATAAATATTGTAATCGCTTCATTTAGGAAAATATTCAAATCAAAACTGAACGGAATTTCTGGCGGAATACCAAATGATTCATACGTTTCTTTCGCACCTTCGCCCATGCTTGAGATTGGAATTGGATTCGTATAAAAATGATAGACAATCGGTAAAGCAGCGATTGTTCCTGCCAAAACACCTAAAAAGTTGATAGCTAAAGTTTCCAACATTACCATAACTCCTAATCGCCAACGTTTCATACCAATTGCAGTCATGACACCAAACTCATATTCTCGTTCTTTAAGCATCATCAAGATTGTTCCGAAAATCACGAAACCTATAATTGCGTAAAGCAAAAATGGAATAATTTTATTTCCAGCTTCATCCAACTCTTTTGACTTGATAAGTTCAGGAATTAGTTGTTCCCAATACATGATTTCATAAGTCGAAGCCGTATCTAATTCACCTTGCAAAGCAGCAACGGTTGATTTCATTTTTGAAGGTTTGTCAGAATGCAAAACCAAGTTGGTAATGTAATCAGGAGCTGCAAATAATTTTTGAGCTTCCGCTAATGACATGAAAATCATTTCACGCATTTGTGGCATTCTAAACTTGACAACGCCACGAATGACATTTTTGCCAACAGCCGACGAACCTCGAAAACCTGAACCAATAAATACCAACGTATCACCAACGGTAACATTCAATTCTCTCGACATCGAATCAGAGATTAAAACGCCATCATCATTTGCCGTCAAATATTTTCCGACTTTGACAGAATCTGACAGGTTCGTCATTTTATCTTCCGCAACTGGATCTGTTCCAATGACTTGTTTTGCAGTTGTGCCTGTTTCATGTGCGACCAAAACAAAACCTTCTAATCGAGGAATTGCAGCAGAAATATTTTCATTTTTGTCTAAGTTTTTTAATTCATCCGTGTATTCAAACGCTCCGTCAATGACTTGATCTTCCCAATAACCTTTGGAATGAACTTGAGCGTAACCATAATAATTTTCGACAATACCGTTTATCATTCCGTCCCAACTTCCATTCTGAAAAGAAGTCAAGAGAATCGACAAGAAAACACCGAACATCACCGCAGCAGCGGTTATCAGTGTTCGTGACCGATTCCGCCAGATATTGCGGTAAGCCATTTTGAGTAATGATTTCATTTTGTATGATTGTGTGATTGTATCGCTTCGCTGATTGTGTGATTGTAAAAAGTTACACAAAGTTTTTTTACAATCTCACAATCATACAATCAGCGAAGCAACACAATCATTTCAATTTCTTCATGTTTTGAATCGTAAAGAAATTTTCTTTTAAACTTACACCGAACTCAATACTTTGATATTCTAAAATAGTTCTGTTTTTAGGCTCGTCGGCTGGTTTGATAATCAATTTTGTCGTAATTGTTCTTCCGCCCATTTCTTTGATATTTGTTCCCAAAAACTTGTTTACCAATTCGCCATCTTCATCGTAAAATTCTGTTTTTAATTGTAAAAAGTGTTTTGTATCAATCAAAATCCATATTTTTCCCCAGACAACTGCGGCATCTTCTTTTGGTGTCAATTCGATTTTATAACAGATATTATCTCCGTATTTTACCTTTTTTAATAATTTGTGATCATAATCCTTTACAATTGAAGATTCACGAACCATATCATCATTTTTCAAATCAGAACCCATCCAACCTTGCGACATCATCGAAGGATTCATTTTGATAACTCGGTCGATTCTCGGTTGCCAATTCCAAACTTCGTCATCACGTTTTAAGAAAGCTGTTCCTTTATCACTTTTCGGCCCAGTAACCAAAGTCATGCTATAATCATCGCCTAAAGTCCATGTTTTCATTGAGGTTGTTTTGCTCCATTTTGGACGAACAACCGTCATTTTCATGGTTGCTCTGCTTGACAATCCTCGAAAGTTTTCTTCCGATTTTTTGATGATTTCTGTTGCTGTCATTTTTTGTTCAGGCTTGACAGTTGCCTCTTTGTTTGCAGTTGTAAAAGCCATTGTAAGTATTGCAAATACTGCGATTACGGTGAATATTGATTTTTTCATAGTTGATTTGTTTATATTTTAGACAGTTAGACTTTAGATGTTAGATTCTGTCTAATATCTAACATCTTATAGCTTAACATCTAACTTATTCACAAAATTTATTGATAAGATAATTTTTCATTTCTTCTAAAGGATAGTCATCTTTCAAGTGCAAATATTGCATCATAACACCTGTCAATGAACTTCCTAAAAAGAAGGCTTCTAATTCTGGTTTTTCTGCTCCTAATTCTTCAAAAAGCTGAATAAATTCCTGTATTGCAATTTTTCGTTGTGCCGAAAATTTTTCTTTTATGTGTGTTGAAATTTCATCTTGAAGCGACAAAGACATCATTAATTTCCAATGATGTAAGTTTACTTTAATCATTGCAAACATTCCTTCAATCATCATTTGCAATCGTTGTTTTGGTGGAATTTTATTCATTGAAATACTTTGTGTAGCTATTTGTTTTTCATCTGCTGCACCAAATAAAATCGCATCTAACAAAGCCTCTTTGCTTTCAAAGTAATTGTACATTAAGCCTTTAGAAACACCAGCCGTTTTTGTTATTTTGCTTATTGAAGTATTGTGATAACCTTGTTGAGCAAAAAGTTCTAAAGCCGTTTCTATAATCTCTAATCTTCGTTTTTGTCTAATTTCCTCAAATTGTTCTTCCGTTCTTGGCATAAATTGTAATTAGTTGTTTTTTTAATTGACCGACTGTTCAGTCAAAGTTAAACTAAAAAAACAATGCCAGTCAAGTTTTTTATAAAAAAAAATTGAAAAAGCGATAAAAGTCATTTTTTTGAAAAAACTATGGTTGTTTGACAATTTTTGCCAGTAGCGGCTGTCTTTAGCTGCCGTCTTTGTTTGAAATTGTTTACGGCAGCTAAAGACAGCCGCTACGTAAAACAATAATTTTTGCTTCAGGCAAAAATTGTCAATGAACCAAACTATATTAGAAATGATTTTGGGAAAATACAATTGTATAACTGATTAAAAGATTAAAATTCGACAAGAAATTAGGATGTCTCAAAGAGATTCATCTTATACTGCTGATTTGGATAGAAATTATATCGCAAGTGCAAAAAGTAATAAACGTAATATTTCCATTATGAATTTAGAAAAAATTACCAAGGCATTTAATCTCAATTTTTCAAATTAATTTATCTTTTTTATCAAATCTTTAATTTACGTTATAAAGGCTTTCCACAAAAAATCCCCTAAATTCGCCATTCAAAACAAAACGGTGAAATCGTGTGACCAAGCAATCACCAATCACCAGTAACCAATCACCAACATAAATGAATTTAAAAATAATATCAGCAGGTGCAGGAAGTGGAAAAACATATCGTTTGACCGAAGAAATGGTAGCATTGCTGAATCCTAATAATCCAAATCGAGTTCGAGCGAACGGTATTATTGCAACGACTTTTACGAATAAAGCAGCAGCAGAATTGCAAGAACGAGTACGAACGAAGCTCTTGGAAGAAGGGTTGATTGCAGAAGCAGATGAACTAACAAATGCTCTGATAGGAACGGTTCACGGTTTGGGTGTGAAGTTGTTGAAGCGGTTTGCGTTTGAAGCTGGTGTTTCGCCTGAAGTGAGTATTATTGCAGACGAAGACCAACAAACGATGTTTAATCAATCGTTGGCAGAGATATTAACGCCAAAGTTGATTTCCAATATGGAAGCGTTGGCAGAACGATTGGGATTAAATAAAAAAGAACGCTACGACTGGCGAATCGAAGTCAAACGATTAACCGATATTGCTCGTGCAAATGCAATGGATATTCCGACATTAGAAAAATCAAAACAAAATTCTATTGATTCTTTTTTCCAATTATTAAATCCAAAACCTTTTACCCTTTCGGTTGATGATTTTAATAATAATTTATTGGAATTATTGGATTCGACCATTCAAGTTTTAAATGATAATGATGACAGCACAAAAACGACTAAAAATGCTGTTAATACGTTCAAACAATTTCAAATAAAACTCCAAAATAAAGGCGAACTCAACTGGCACGAATGGGCGAAAATTGCAAAAACGGCTGGTGCTGTTGGTAAAAAAAGCCGTGAAGATGCAGAAGAACTCAAAGAATTTGCGGCAAAAGTTGAGGAAAATCCTGCATTTCAAGCTGATATTAAAGCTTTTATTACGCACCTTTTTGACTTAGCAGTCGGTGCGATTGAAGAATATGAAACGTATAAAAAACGTCGTGGCTTGATTGATTATATTGATATGGAAATCAGTGTAAAGCGATTGTTGGAGAATGAAGTTGTACAGGAAGTTTTGGCGGAGGAAGTGGACTTATTGATGGTTGATGAGTTTCAAGATACAAGCCCGATTCAGTTAGAAATTTTTTGGAAGCTGTCGCAATTTGCAAAATATTCAATTTGGGTTGGTGATCCGAAACAAAGTATTTATGGATTTCGAGGTGCAGATCCTGAACTCATGCAAGCGATTATTAAACAAACTGGTGGTGTAAAACCCGAAGACATTCAAGAGTTTTCGTGGCGTTCTCGTCAAGATTTGGTTCATGCAGTGAATGCAATTTTTGTTAAAGCATTTCCAGATTTACCAACGGAACAAATCGCTCTAAAACCTGCTCCACCAAAAGTAAAATCTAAAGAACCTTTTGAACAAATCAATGCCTTGATTCATTGGCATTTTCAAAAAGATACACCTGGTAAACGAATGCCTGGCAAACCATGGATGGAAAACTGTATTGCCGAAAATATTAAAACAGAATTGTTGGAAAAAGGCGTTGTTGTCAATCCAAAAGATGAAGATGGAATCCGACAAGTTCAACCTGGCGATATTGCGGTCTTGTGTCGCTCGAATCACGAATGCTTGACCATGGCAGAAGCCTTGCATCGAACTGGTTTAAAAGCGGCAATAGCTCGAAATGGTTTATTAAAAACGGCAGAATCTCGATTGATTTTGGCATGTTTGAAGTTTGTTTTGAATCAAGCGGATTCGTTGTCAATTGCTGAAATTCTACTATTGGCAAGTAAAAAAGACATCGAAGCGATTATTGAAAATCGACTGGATTTTCTGGAAAAAAGAGAAAGCAAATATGATGACTGGGCAACCGAAGATGAGTTTATCGAACGATTACATGATTTACGAAAAGAGGTATTAGAATTATCAAGTACAGAGATTTTGAATTTAGTCATTGAGTCACTCGACTTACGTCGAATTATCGCTGGTTGGGGAAATTTGGAACAGCGTTTTGCCAATGTCGATGCGTTGCGAAAATATGCCTTACAATATGAAGAAAACTGTAACCGATTGCATACAGCGGCTTCGCTCGGTGGATTTTTGTTGTGGTTGAGTGATTTGGAAACAAATGGCGTTGACAATCAAGGTTCAGGAAAAGGAAAAAATGCAGTGAATGTCTTGACGTATCACAAATCGAAAGGTTTAGAATGGCCAGTTGTGATTTGTCATTCGATGGAACAAAACCTTCGAGATGATGTTTGGGGCGTTTCGATTGTTCCTGAAAAAGATGACATTGATTTGGATGATATTTTGGGTAATCGCTGGTTGCGATATTGGATAAATCCGTTTGCTGACCAAATCAGAAAGTCAAAATTAGAAGAAAATATTAACGCAAGTGAGGCTAAAAAACAATCGACTAAAGCCGCTTTGGCGGAAGAAGCGAGGTTGTTATACGTTGGTTTGACTCGTGCGAGAGATTATCTGGTTATTCCGTCAAGGCAATATAAATTTACAAAATGGCTGAATCGCTGCTGGTTTGAGGGCAATGAAAATATTCAAGTGCTTGATCCTTATTTGGCAGGAAATGGCGAAACAGATACTTACGAAAGTCCTTGGTTTTGGGACAATAAAAATATTCCAATTGATACCGTTGTCAACGTATTTTCACAACACTTTCCATATACGGAAACGTTGCCCGAAATCATTGATTACTTCGGTGAACGTGCTGAACCAAAGTTACATTTTCCGTATGCAATTGATACGGATAAGGAAGATTTTAAAGACGAATTTAAGTTCAAATATGGTTTTGAAACACGTTATTCGGACAGATTAGATTTGGAAGAAGAGGCAAGTGAATATCTTGTAGCGAAAGTTTTAAAAGCGTTTTTGTGTGCCGATAGTTTGAAACGACAAGTAAACGAACGATTAACAATGGCGACAACGATTAATGACAATTTTGGTGGAACAGAAATGGTGAATCCAAAATCCATTGTTGGTTTATCACAACGTTATTATTCTTATTTGCATCAGCAATATACGATTCAAAATATCTATCGAAAACATCCGATTCAGTATGTTCATAATAATCGTTTGTTTGAAACTATCGTCGATTTAATTGCGATTACTGATCGAGGTATTTTGATTGTTCAAAACTCTGGTTTTGCCGGAAAACATAAAGATTGGCGAAAAAAATCTAAAGAATTAGCAAGTTGGTTTTATTTGACTAAAAAAGCAATTGCTGCACATTTTGGTGATGAACAGCCGATTTTCACAGCGTTACATTTTGTGATGACTGGCGGTTTTGTGCAGTTTGAGGTAGAAGGGAAAGTTTTGCAGGGAAGTTTGTTTTAGATTATAAAAGCAGTAAGCCTAAACTTACTGCTTTTAGTTTTTAATAATGTCCACCAAAATAATATCCCCACGGAATACTATCGCCTGGATTCGTCATAAATACGATTTCAATACTATCATTTGGAAACGTTCTTAAATAATTGGGATAAGTATCATAAGTTCTACTCCAACTGTAAGAAAGCCAACCACCGTCTAACTCTTCTGTCAAATTATTACCTCCAACTTCTGTAATACGAATATTTTTAGAGTTTTCAATTTTTTCAACTTTTACCTGTCCTTCTCCTAAATAAGTTGACGGATAAGAATATCCTGATAAGCTATATTTATAAATATACTTATTCAATGTATATGTACCTATTATTTCATCTCGTACATCCCAAGTTCTAAAAGTATAAATATCACTCCATTCTCCTTGTTGTCCGTCTATTATCGGTGCTACTCGCCATTCATAAGTATTTCCCCATTCAAAGGGAGAAACCTCAACATAAACAGATGGATCATTTGTAGTAGGTACAAAAAATGTAGATTTCAAATTTATTCCTTCCACAATCGTATCAAAAGGAACGTGATAATTTGGATCTATTCCTTCTACTATTATCCTGTACTGAGTTGCTCCTTCTACTGCACACCATTGAAAAATAAAAATATTAGTATCAACAACTCCGTCATACTCTGGATACAAATTATCACAATCTGGTTGGTAAGGTGGTTGTGGATCTTTTGTACAACTTGATATATATATCATACCAACACATAATACTCCGAATATTATATTTTTTATTATGTTATTCATGACTTTATATTTAAGCATAACACAACATTTATTTTGAGAAAAATAAACATTGTGTTATTTTTTTTAATTATTGTTTCACAATTTTCTTAGTTTCGATTTCTCCGTTATATTGGATTTGCATGATGTAGATACCTTTAGAATAATTGGATAAGTCAATCTCTACAATATTACAAACTGATTCAGATTGATAAATAATTTGCCCAGTCATATTTAGTATTCTGATACTTGCTCCACACCAATCATCTTTGATTGTAAGATTAATCCAACCATTCGTAGGATTAGGATATATCGTATTTTCTTGTTGAATAGTCTGCTGAGTAACGACATCTTTTTCATTGGTAAGTTCTAAAGCTTCATCAACTTCTTCTCCATTGTTCGTTACAATAAGTCCTTCAAAACCATTATGCCAACCATTTTGATTAGAACAATTTTCGTAAGGAGGAGGAATAGGATTCCAATTCATAGCTTCTCTATATATACTTAAATACTTATTGAAGATTTGATTAGAATTGTAATTCATACAAAATACTTTATTTAATCCAGTTGTAGTAATCGCTAATTCATCGCCAACAAAATAACCCGTTGTATAATTACTTCCTAAACCATTACCACCTTGACCAGGCGAAAAAACATCTAAAGTACCACTTTGCCAAAGCGTTTCGCCACTAATTGTTGGTGCCGTTCTTTCATAATACGTTTTCACTTTTTTATGGTCATTACTGCTACTTGTTGCTTGTGCTACATAAAAAACCTCTGTTCTTCCATCCGTAGTTTCTCCGACTTCAATATCTCCCGCAACATCATTCACATCTGCATTATATTGTTTCACCGTTCCTTTTACTTCCCAATGTGCTAAATCTCCTGTTGTTGTCTGATAAAATAACTTTTCACCATCAGGTGAAATTGCCAAATTTCCTGCACAATCTGCATAATTAGAACTGTAAGGATAATCTATTGGTCCATAACTCCAACCTGACACGGGTAAACTTGAATTACAAGGAGTTGAATTATCCCAAAATTTCCAAATTACCCAAATATGATTATCACTACCTTTATAAAAGATTTTACCTTGTGGGTCAGGCGAAATAATAAATTCCTTGAGACCTGTAACAGGTGTTTCGTGTCTAAACCAACCTCCACAGTATTCGTAATAACATAATCTATCATTAGAAGTACTAATATAATATACTCGTGTGCCGTGTTCACTATTTGGTGGTGAAACCATAATATTGCTTTTTACGTCACTTGGATACTGCCACGAAACATCCACATGACTAATATACCAATTACCGCCACTTTGATACCGAATTTTTAAACGATTATTTGAATCTTTCCAAAACAAAGCTCCACTTACAGGATGAACAGCCAAATTCGTATTGATATGAACGCCTCCATTAACAATTGTTATAGGATTTGATAGAGACAAACTGGCATTATTAACTAAGTAAATTTTCCCATTATTTTTGGTGTAATAAAGTCGATTACTACTACTGCTTAGTTCGTCAATAACCATACTTTCAGGAATTTGTAAAGTGACAAGGTCTGTATAATTTTGTACCTGTACTTGATTTCCTACTTTACGATAATTTTGATTAACCATATATGGTGTATTTATAAATGTTTGTTCATAAACTAATCTATCAGGATTACTTTGCGTATTCCAAATAAAATCACCTCGATATTGAGTTCCCCATTGATAATATGGCGTTGGTGTATAATTAATACCATTTGGACGGTACACTCGAACATAATCTATTTCATATACTTCTGAATCTCCAAAGGCTTCATTTCCCATACTCAAAATTAAATCTAATTTGACTTTAGGTACACCTTGTTCTTCAGTTCTAATCTCATTACCATCAATGAACCAAGTCATTTTTTCAGGAGTCCAAGCAAAGGTATAAGTATGAAATTCTTCAGAAGGGTCAGAAAACTTCCAATCATAAAAAGTCCTACAATCTATACATTGAGGTGTTGTCATACCATTTGGTAATAAAGAACCCCAAAATACAAAGTTATCATCATCGTTATTATAAATTTGTTTTGCTTCAAACACATCTAATTCATATCCTGTGTACAAAGGATGATAAATTTCATCTGGGTCAGGCATAATGTCTTTCGTGCAAATTTCAATATCTGAATCTACACCACATTGCTTAGTTGTTGCCCAAAACCAATAAGCCGCAAAATCACCTAATCTACGTGGAATTTTCGCTCGAATTTCAAAGATTCCATAATTAAAACCGATTTGAGGGTCATTTATACCATCTCCGTCATCGTCCCAATGCTTTAAACAATAATAATCATGATCATAATTTGCTGTTATAACACTTTTTGAATTTTTTGATGCAACTGTATTGCCTTTCCATACAGCCGTTGCATTATCATTTCCATATTTCGCTGTTAATTTTAACGTTCCATCAGATACATTGACATTATTTCTGGAGATAATTCTAACAACTCCAGATTTACTTTCCGTATATGGCTTTTTATAAGAAAAACCATTCATCCATTTTGCATTAGGTGCGTCAAATAACTGATAATGAATTTGTTGTTGTGTACCCGAATAGGTAGCTTCATCAAATTCATCATTCCAAACCATCGTATAATTAGATAAATCCAAACGCCGTTGTGCCGTAAGCGAAGTCATCGAACAACAAAAAAGTAAAACTAAACAATAAATAAGTTTACGCTGAAACCGAGTAGCGGTGTGTGTGTGTGTGTGTGTGTGTAAAACACGTACTTTGTGTAATCATAATCAAGTTAAATTTTATAAATGAAAAAATAAATTACTGGTGGAATTGATTAATTTAAGAGAAAAATTATTGGTTCTTGTCTTTTGCTTCTAATCTTATCTGGATTTTTCTTTTGGTTAATTAATTCAAAAGTATATAAAAAAATAATAGGAGTCAAATTTCAAGGTGTCAAAAAATAAAAATTGATAAAAGTCATTTTTTGGAAAAATCTAAAGAATTGGCGAGTTGGTTTTATTTGACTAAAAAAGCGATTGCTGCTCATTTTGGTGATGAACAACCGATTTTTACGGCGTTACATTTTGTGATGACTGGCGGTTTTGTGCAGTTTGAGGTGGAAGGGAAAGTTGTGCAGGGAAGTTTATTTTGATAAAAAAAAATAGGTTCTTTATGATTTTACCACAGATTTTCACAAAATGCACAAATTCATACTATTTTCTATGTAATCTGTGAAAATTTGTGGTAAAGAAGTCAAAATATTTTGAACATTTGTTTCTTGCTATTTAGATCATGACTTGAAATTTTCTCTAATTTAATATTTACATATTTTTCACAAATTTATATAAGTTTTTCAACCTTCAGTTCGCATATTTATTCAAACAAAATCGTATTTTCGCAGTCTAATTATAATAAAAACACGAATGAGTCAAACGAAAAACACGATACCAAAGATTAAGCACGTTGCGATAGCAGGAAATATTGGAGCAGGAAAAACAACTTTGTCGAGTAAGTTGGCAAAGAGTTTTTCGTGGGATGTTCACTATGAGGATACCAGTACAAATCCTTATTTGGCAGATTTTTACGATGATATGCAGCGTTGGTCTTTTCACTTGCAGATTTATTTTTTGAATAGTCGTTATCAACAGGTATTGAATATTCAACAAGGTAATAGAACGGTGATTCAAGATAGAACAATTTATGAAGATGCTTTCATTTTCGCACCAAATTTACATGACATGGGTTTGATGTCAGGTCGTGATTTTGATAATTATATCAATCTATTTCAAACAATGAATAAACAGGTTAAGTCACCTGATTTATTGATTTACCTACGTGCAAGTATTCCGACTTTGGTTGAGCATATTCAGTCGAGAGGTCGTAATTATGAAGGCAGCATGAGTTTGGATTATTTGAAACGTTTGAATCAACGTTATGAAGATTGGATTAGTAATTATGATGAAGGAAAATTATTAATTATTGATATTAATGACTTGGATTTCAAGAATAAACCTGAAGATTTAGAAAATGTAGTCAATATGGTTTCTGCGGAGTTAGATGGTTTATTTTAATGTGAATTTATTGATATTCATAAATATTAAACAATGCTAACAATAAAATATAAACAACACAGTGGATTAATAGAAACGTGGGAAGATCAACTCAAGGCAATGGTGATTGCACATCAATTAGTACAAGACGAAACGATTGAATCACCGATTTTAACAAATGAAAGTGAAACTGTAGTCGGAGATATCGCCATTTCAAAATATGTAGATGAATTAGCAGCGTATCAAGAAGCTTGGTTTGCTTGTTCTTGTAATTAAAAAATGTAGGGCGAAGAAAATCCCTTTGCCCTACATTTTGTCTATTCTTCGTTTAATTGTTTTTGATTTTTATCATAATAATAAGCCGTTCCAATTAAAGTGATTCCAAGAAAAATTCCATAAAACGCATCATTAAAACTTTCTCCTTTTATAGCTAAAAAAAGTCCTGAAATAATACTCAATGAACCAATAATCGTAACTATAAATTTTACTGAATTTCTATTTTTCATATTTTATCTATTTTAATAAATAATGAAAAGTTCTGTATAAAAACTAAAATTCAAAGTAGGTAAATCTCAAATCAAAGAACCGTTTAAATAGATGAAATCCTATAAAAATTCGATAATTTTTATAACTGTATTTATTTAGTTGACTTTACATATTGCGAATCTGAAACTTCGGATTACGTTGTTCTTGAAAATTACAAGTCTATCAACCGAATAAATACAATTACTAATTTTTATGCCTAAAAATTAATAATCAAGTTTTGCTGAAACCTAAAATAGAAAATTATAAAGAACCTATCATGATGATTAAATTTCACAAGGCAAAACACAACATTTTCATTTTTAAATTTATTTTCAACGAAATATACATTAGACTTTATTCTAATTAATTTCTGATGATTCCATCTTTATCAGGAACATAAGCGTGAAATGTCGTCGTTCTATCTGTCCAATCTTGGTTTTCGACAATTAATGTTTTTTCTCTTAAATCGTCTTCGACAATATTTTCCAATCCTTGTTTATTCTTTATCCAAGTTGACCATTGTTGATTGTCTTGACTTTTTCCAATAGCAACCCAGTCAATCGTTTTAATTTGATGAATTTTACCTAATATTTTTTGTTTTACCTTTGGTGTAATAACCGTTTGGTTAACGATTTTGAATTTATTCTTAAATAAAACTAAACGCTCTTTTTCATACCTTTTATTCAAAAAAATATCCAACTCTACCTCTGAATCCAATTGATAAAAGTCTTGAACGCTCCAATATTTTGAAAAAATAATCAATAACTTATTTTCTCTCAATATATTAAGTGCCTGTTTTTTGAACTCAAGGCATCTCACACTTCGTTGCTGTTGCTTCATGTTGAATCATTTTGTAAGTAATAAGTTTATTTAAATTTTAAATTACCCCAGGTAGATTCATTCTTTCAATATTTTATCACTAAATCCACACTTCAAACAACAGTATTATGTTCTTAATGTTTTAATAAGTTTATGAATTGAATCATTTGATTTTAAATGAGTTACTAAAAATCATACAATCAGAAATAAAATGACTCCCACAGAAAAGTAGTCTAAATCTATATATTATTTAGTCCGAGTTACGAGTTCAAATACCACTCAAATCAACCTTATTTTTATTTTTAATTATAATTTATTCGAAGTGCAGGACTATTTGAGTATCAACTCGTATCACAAAACGCATAACCCGTAACTTGAATTATTTAATATTGACTAAATTTACCATTCAAAAAACAATATTAAATTCTCAATGTTCTAACATCGTTACAAATCATAATGCATGAAATCTACAATAATCTGTGGAATCTATTAGAGTTACTAAAAATCATACATGAAAAATATAACAACTTTAGGTGAATTAAAGGCTTCAGGTTACAGACCTCGCTCAATCAAAGACGAATTAAGAGAAAATTTAATCAAAAGATTACAATCAAAAGAAACGGTTTTTAAAGGAATTTTAGGCTTCGAAGATACCGTAATTCCAGATATAGAAAGAGCTATTTTATCTCGACACAATGTGCTAATGTTAGGTTTGAGAGGACAAGCGAAAACTCGTTTGGCTCGTTTGATGGTTGACTTATTGGACGAATATATGCCGATTGTGACAGGAAGTGAGTTGAACGATGATCCGATGAATCCGTTGTCTCGTTTTGCAATTGACTTGATAGCCGAAAAAGGGGACGAAACGCCAGTAAGTTGGGTTCATCGCAGTACAAGATATGTCGAGAAGTTGGCAACGCCAGATGTTTCAGTTGCGGATTTGATTGGCGATGTTGATCCGATAAAAGCAGCGACTTTAAAGTTGCCATATTCTGATGAACGTGTAATTCATTTTGGTTTGATTCCTCGTGCTCATCGTTCGATTTTTGTGATTAATGAGTTGCCAGATTTACAAGCACGTATTCAAGTTGCTTTGTTTAATATGCTGCAAGAAGGCGATATTCAAATTCGTGGGTTTAAGTTGCGTTTGCCGTTAGATGTACAGTTTGTATTTACCGCAAACCCAGAAGATTATACAAATCGAGGAAGTATTATTACACCTTTAAAGGATAGAATCGAAAGTCAAATTTTGACACATTATCCTCGTACGATTGACATCGCAAAACAGATTACTTCGCAGGAAGCGAATTTGGCGAAAGCCCAAGAAAAAGCAATCGAAGTACCAGAATTATTGAAAGATTTGCTGGAAACTATCAGTTTTGAGGCGAGAGATTCGGAGTATATTGATGAAAAATCTGGTGTGTCTGCTCGTTTGTCGATTGCTGGTTATGAGAACTTAGTTTCTGCGGCTGAACGCCGAATGTTAGTGAATGGCGAACAGAATACAACTGCTCGTATCACTGATTTTTGGGGCGTAATTCCAGCGATAACTGGAAAAGTAGAATTGGTTTATGAAGGCGAACAAGAAGGCCCTTATAATGTCGCTTTACGCTTAATGAGTGCTGCAATTAAGAAATTATTCTTACAACATTTTCCTGACCCTGAAAAAATGACACGTAGAAGAAAACGTAGTGAAGAACCTCCTCGTGATCCTTACGGAACGATTCGTATGTACTTTTCGGGTGGCAATACAGTTGACTTATTAAATGATGATTCAGGAAAAAATTATAAAACGGAATTGTCAAAAGTCGCAGGTTTGGAGAAATTTGTCAAACAAAACGGTATTGCGGACAAGCATAAATACTTATTTATGGAATTGGTTTTACATGGAATGGTTGAGTTTAATATTATTGGACGAGAGTTTATTGATAAAAAATATACCTTTAAAGATATGTTAGCAGGAATGTTTGAATAATTCTGGTCGCTTGTTGCTGGATACTGGTTACTTGATTTTGCAAGTAACCAGTGACCAGTATTAATTCACGCTTGCACGAATACACCTTTCAAAATCAGAACAAGCATCAACCAAAAGATTGCCACGATAAGGAACTTTTCCAGAATAGTAAGCTTCTATGACCACATAATCATAATCACCATTAACAAAAAAGTTGAAACGATAAGATTTCCATTCATTGTGATCAATAGCGACAGTATGACCTAAAAGTTGTGTTTTTTGACAACGTTTCGTTCCGCCCCAAATTCTAAATTTCAAAGGTTTATTGTAGCCAACATAACCATTAGAACGAGCTAATTTTACGCTAAAAGTGTAACATTCATCTTTTTTTAACGGAGCTGTCAAGCGTTGTCCGATGTGTTCCCACGTATTATCTTCTCGGGTGATTAGCCCCAAAAAGGTTTTTCCATCAGAAGCTTCTTGATAAACGCCCCAAGGTCCTGGTAAAATATCAGGTGTAGAATACAAACCGCAAGCATGCCAACCTTCAGGAACTTGTGCGTCTTGAGGAGCTCCTTCAAATGAAGGGTTTGACAATTTAATACCAGCATTTGGATTAAATGAAACGGTTAGCGAACCGATAAATATTAAAATTAGTATTCTCATTAGTTTTTGTCTAAGTTGCTGTAAGAATCTGTTTCATGCATTTCATATAAAACAGAAAATTGTCCTAAAGTTATTATGTTTTTCTTAATTTAGTTTTGAAAAATCATGCTTTTTTTAAATGATAATCAAAACGTTGAAAGTATTAAAACCGAAATTTACGGATTAAGATTACAATCAAAGAAAGTAATTTTCGTAAATTCGTCTCAGATTTTCTAAAACGCAAAACCTAAACATGGCTAATAGTAATCAATTGTTCAACAATTTACGAAAATATATTTATGCAATCATCAGTATAGCTTTAGTATTGTTGATAATCGGCTTTTATGGTATAATATTACTATTTGGGCGACAAGCGATTGATACTGTAAAGGAAAATTTAGAAATCATCGTAGAACTTGCCCCAAATTCTACTAAAGAAAACCACAACACACTTACGACTTATTTAGAAAATCAAAATTATACCAAATCAAATTCTATTCAGTTTGTATCAAAAGAAGAAGGTTTAAAAAAATTAGAACGTGAATTTGGTGAAGATTTAATCACCTTCGATTTTGATAATCCATTGTATGATGTGATTACTTTTCATGTCAATACTCAATTTGCTCAATCCAACGAATTACAAAATATCAAGTTAGAACTCTTAGAAAATACAGCGATTCAGGATGTTCATTATCAAGATATTATTATTGAAAATTTAGAAAGTAATTCTAAACAATTTGGTTGGTTGATTTTATTAATTGGTAGTTTATTTTTAATTACAGCCATTGCTTTGATTAATAATACCGTTCGTTTAGCGTTAAATGACAACCGATTTATTATTAAAAATATGCAATATGTCGGAGCGACCGAAGGCTTTATTATTCGTCCTTATTTGCGAAAAGCATTTATGAATGGTTTGGTTAGTGGTATTTTAGCAATTGCAGGTGTTTTCGGTATTTTGATATTTTTCAATCAACAAGTTGCTGGTCTTTTTAATAATATTTTTTCACCCGAAGTTTTTCTACTTTGTGGTACATTACTTTTAGTTGGAATTGTGATTTCTATGGTGAGTACGTTTATTGCAGTTCGGAGGTTTTTGAGAAAAAGGACTGTTGATTTGTATGTATAAAAAGATTGAAATATAACCTTATCAAGGTTTCTGTTTTGATTCGAGATTGTTGCAAAAACACCAATTCTCTAAAAAATTATTTCTCATCAAGTAAACAAAGGTGAAGTTTCTGTCTATCTCGAAATCTCGGTAATCAACTATTTATCGAAGCTTCCACAATTATTTTTGGTTCTTTGAAAAAGCCTTCATGAAATAATTTTCACGAAGGCTTTTTCAAAACAGCATCATCTCATACAATTTTTAATTTATCCTGAAACTGTTAGAATCTATGTAAAAAAGCATTTTGCAAAGCAAAACTTAACAATTCTGATTTCTATTTTACGTTTCAGCAAAACGTTAATTATCATAAAAGATTACCGATTTCCTTTTTGATAGCGAATAAAGCTGTATCCATCGGTTGTTCTCCCATTTTCTCCAAATTAGTAAATAAAGCATAACGCAAATCAGCAGGACTTGCACCTTTAGGTAGACTTTCAAAAGTTGTATTAACTAAAGCAACAGTATTATTACGAGCCATTTCGATGATTTTCCATAGTTCTTTTGATACATAGACTTGTTGTGCTACATTATGTTCAAACTCTTGTTGAATAGTAATTAATATAGCTAATCTCAAATCTTCTGCTGCGACAGAATTACCTTCCAAACGCAATAATAAGCTTTGCACTTTGATACGTTCGCAGAATAATGCTAAACGCTCATAAGCCTGCATTCGCAAAGGAATTACTTCACTTCTTGCGTCTTTTCTATCTTGAAAAAGAAACATTTGACGTTGATTTTTCAGAAATTCTTTAAACAAAAAATAAACCGTCAAAAAGACAATTAATGCTGGAATTGTTGCTTGTAAAATACCTAAGATTATTTCCCAAATTTTCATTGATAATATTTATTTTAGTGTTGTTTGATAGGTTTTACCTATGGTTATTTTTATTCAAAAAAATAACCTCGTAAAGATATGATTCTTAACGAGGTTTTATCCAAAAGTAACAGTTTTTTTTGAGTGAATATATTACGAGTTTAACGAATTAGCAACAGTTAATAAAATTAGTTTCGTTCTTTGAATTGTTTTGTGGAAACGCTCAAAATTCAAAATAATAAAAACTTTTCGATGATAGTATCATATTGAAAATCAATACAGTATCGAATACTTAATACTATCGAAACAGATTTTATTTTTCATAATTCCCATCAAAAACCACATTTTTTTTCAGTGATTCATTAGTTTTTGGTTGTTTGATAATTTTTGTCAGTAGCGGCTGTCTTTAGCTGCCGTAAACAAATTCAAACAAAGACGGCAGCTAAAGACAGCCGCTACGGAAAACAATAATTTTTACTTTTGGCAAAAATTGTCAATGAACCTATTTTTTTAAAAATGTTCTAATTTGATACTTTAAAATCATACAAATTTTTAGGACAAGCCCAAAATAAAACAATCTAATGTGATGAGAACACGGATTTTTTAAAAAAACTACTATTAAAAAATCCGTTCAAATCCGTTTAATCCGTTTAATCCGTGTTCCCGTCACGTCCTACCGAAATGTGTATGGTTTTAAACCAACTTATAAAGCCCATAACCCATTACATACAATCCAATTATTTTTTCAAAATTCGACCTTCAAAACAACTTTCTCCCGATTCATTACAGAGGCGATAATAATAAACACCATTTGCATAATTACTCAAATCAATAGTACGTAATTTATTACCTCCGCTATAATCTGCTATTTGATTGACAACTTGTCTTCCATCAGCAGCAAATATTTGTATTTGCAGTTTTCCTTCATAACCAATATGCTGAAAAGTGACCATATTGTTTGTAGGATTAGGATAAACTCTGAATCTTTCCTTTGCCGAAATTGGTGTTTTTGCCAAAAGTGTATCAACTGCGGCAAGTGCATCAATGGTACCATAACCATAAACAAAATTTGGAATAGATTTTCCATCAGCACCATCACACAGTTGTGTTGTAATTCTATCTAATGCTGTTTGTTCAATAATCGTTTCAATACGTTCAACATCACCGGCTAAAGTTGGATCAGCAGAAATTAACAATGCGACCAAACCTACGACATGAGGTGCAGCCATACTTGTTCCACTAAAATTCGCATAAAGGTCTTCACCTCTAATCGCAGATTTCACATTCACACCAGGAGCAACAACATTCGGTTTCATCCGATTACTTCCATCAATAGATACTAAACCTCGGCTACTAAAATTAGCAATAACTTCATTTTCACTTATCGCACCTACCGTAAAACTATTTTCAAAAACAGCTGCTGGAGTATTAATCGTCTCACAATCAGCCCCAGAGTTCCCTGCCGAAACAACAACTACAATTCCAGCCGCTTTTAGATTATTAACAGCCGTTTCTAAAATATCAAAATTATTAGGATTACAACCTTCATCCTCAGGGCAAGCCCAAGAATTATTAATCACATGAGGCGCTTTCGATGGATCAGGGTTTTCATTATTCAAATCTGTCGGTGCTAAAAACCATTGGAAACATTCCAGATAAGTTTGTGGTGTTCCCCAGCCTCGTTCCATATTACGACAACCAATCCAAGTTGCATCTGGTGCGACACCAATTTGTAGGCTTTCTGTTCCGCCAAGAATAGTTCCCATCGTATGTGTACCATGATTGTGGTCATCACAAGGATAATCAACATCTAATCCACAAGGGTTTTCTTCAACACTATGATTCGGATTAAATGCACGAATCGCATCATGCCAATTGTAATTATGATTAGTATTTTTTTCAGTCCAACCTCTATACTTAGCTTTTAGACTTTCGTGTTCCCATTCATAGCCAGTATCTTGTCCTCCAACAACAACACCTTGACCTGTATATCCTTTTTCCCAAACTTTATGAGCATTCATCTGTAAAATTCCCCACGGGATTTCTACATTTTTATTAAAATTTTCGTTGATTTCTTCTTGTTCAATCGGTTCAAGGATTTTCATTCGAGAATTTTCAGAAATTATTTTCACTTCAGGATATTGAGCAATTTGTTTTACTAATTCAAAATCACCATAAACCCAAATAACATTAGCAATCCAAAAATCTTGAAAAGGAACTTTTTTAATCTCTAAAACATCAATAATTGAAGCCTGTGTTTTTTTAACATTAGCATGAAGTTGTTTCATTACTAATGTTCCTTTAGCCGTTTTGTCTGTTAACAATTTTGATTGTGAAATATCTACGTGATGAACAAACTGTACTAAAAACTCAAACTGATTAGTTGTACCATTAAACGAATTTAATCGTGTATCAATTTTATCTTGCCAACTTTGAGCAAAAATATGAATAGATGCGATTAAAATTATAAAACATGTAAAGATTGATTTTTGCATATAGTTTTTTTTTTATTGACGTAAAGTTAGTTAACTAAATTAGGGTTAAATGTAGGTTTAACTAAAAAATGACACACTTTGAACTACATATACTTATTTATAATTATTTTTTTTTCATAAAAATAATTTTGACATTAATTAGATGTTTGAAGTAAAACGTATTAATATCACACTTATTCAACTTATAACAATATGCTATTAACAAGTTGATAGATAGTCACTTAAATTGTTATATGCTGTTTTTTTTTACAAAAAAAACAAATTTAGAATGTATTAATATAAGATATAAAAACACTATTGAAAACCATTTTGTGTAAAAACTTGTTTATGTTTCCGTATTCATTTTTTGATTTTATCAAAAATGTATTATTTTTGTGAACATATTAATTAGAAATAAAATTATGCAAGATACTTTAATAGATACAGCACCTGTAAATTTAACTGATGGAGCTGTTCAACAATTAAAAGCTATCAAAGTAGCACAAAATTTAGGTGAAAATTTAGGGCTGCGAGTTGGAGTAAAAGGAGGTGGATGTTCAGGTTTCTCTTATGTTTTGGGATTTGACGCAAAACAACCTGATGATGATGAATTCATTTCTAATGGAATTAAAGTCTATATGAAAAAAGCTCATGCACTTTATTTATTAGGTATTGAGATAGACTTTATGAATGGTTTAAATAACAGAGGATTTACGTTTAGTAATCCGAATGCTAAAGATACATGCGGTTGCGGTACATCGTTTTCTGCATAAAGATGGGAATTGTTTATTGTGTTGGCGTACCTAATCATCTCAAATGAAAAACGGTACGCCTTTTTTTTTGCCCTTTTTAAACTGCTTACCCCTTTTCATATATCCAAAATCTTCAAATTACACAAATTCTCTCTTATCTAATTATCTAATCTCTCCATATTTATAAATTCGATTTTGGTGTTGATGTTGCCTGCCCCGAAACCTCGGTGGTTGATTGATGGATACGCAAAAACTTGTATTCAATCCTAAGCATCCAAATTGTCAAAAAACCATTATCAATTACTAACTTCAAGTCGAATAATTTTTTTTAATAAAAAAAAAATTATCGAGGGGTACGTATTAGTTTTTTTTGGGATAAATGAATGTAACAATATTTTTAAACAAATTTATTTCAAAAAATTATTATGAAAAAATTTACATTCTTACTTCTGTTAACAATTATTAGCTTAAATGGACAAGCTCAAATCACAATTGATCAAGTGAATATGACACTTGATATTACTGGTGATACTTTATTTATGGCTGAGTTTAATCCAGTTGGTATAGCTTTACCACAAAGTGGAGCAGATATGATTTGGGATTATAGTTCAACACCTATTGTGAATACAAAAGAACTTATTTATGAAGAAGCAAACAATCCACTTTTTCCAAATTCGAACATACGTTTAGCGACAAGTTATACGTTAGTAGGAGCACCAATTCCAGTTTCTACACATCGTTATATGACTTTTGATGCACAAGGATTGAGTTTTGATGGTACAGAACAATTTTATGTTCCAATTCCATTAGGAAGTTTCACAGGTAATCCTGCTGATAGTTTATTTAATTTAGGTGGAGCAAGAACAGAAATGCCATCTTGGACTTGGATTGATTTTCCATTAAACTATAATGATACTTCAACAACAAATTCATATAATGACATTCAAATCGTAGTTGATGCACCAACATTTGGTTTAAGTAACTATATCGTTACACAAAGACGATTTAGCACCACTTCTAAGGATGCAAATGGTTGGGGAAAATTAGTATTGACTGATCCTACAACGATGACACCTGATACAATTGAGGTTTTATTACAAGAACGTACTGTTATGTCAGTAGATACTTTTTATGATGCAGCAGGTGGACTTGTTCCCGAAACTTTATTAGGTATTTTAGGTTTGACACAAGGTGCAGTAGGAGCTGAACTTAAGTATTATTACTTCTATACTGCAGGACTTAATCAATATGCGATGGTAATCGCACAAGCTGATGGAGTAAATGCCTTGGCAGAATATAACACTGAAATTTTTGCAAATGGTTTGCATGTGAATACAAAAAATATCAAACCTATTAAAGTTTCTCACAGAGTTTATCCGAACCCAATCCAAAATCATCAATTCCAATTAGAATTAGATAAGAATAATATGGAAGATTGGCAATTAGAGATTTCTAATGTATTAGGACAAGCAGTTCATCAAGAATCGGTAACGGATAATATTTCAACGGTTCGTTTAGATGCAAATTTAAACTCCGGTCAGTATTTTTATACTGTAAAAAATGAAGAAGGTCAAATTGTAGCTAATGGGAAGTTAGTTTGGTAAACGAAAAATTATTAAAAGTAATCAATATATAAGTATTGAGATAAAAATAACTATACATTCTTGACTTACCTTTTTTATCAATAATTTCGTTGATCCCGAGGACTCGGGACGCCGAAGCAAAGGCTTCGACTGCGTTTTTCGCCTTATTTTTGACAAAAATCCTGCGTCAAAGAACGTACATTTATTTATATTTCAATACTTAGTAACTCCAAAAAACAGTTTAACCCGTTGATTTTAGTATAAAATAAATTATATTTTTTTAATAAATGTGTATTTAAATGTTAGGGCAATCACTTGAAGTGATTGCCCTTTTGTTGTGTTTAGAAGCAATGGATTGGAATGTCATTTTTAATCCGGCAGGAAACTTCCGCTAAAAGACAAGCTAAAAACTGCTATCGAACTATTCATTTTATTAGATTGATACTATTTAAATTGAATCAGGTTTCATATATAATTCGATAAAATCACAATATTTAAAATTGATAATTAGTCGTATATGAAGTTTTTAAATCGTGCGTTTAGATTCCAAGGTTTCGGGACAGACAGGATTAAAATCCGCCTTTTTAGATAAAAAAAAAGCATGAGAAACACTCAAATTATACACTTTTTAAATCGTATTTTACTTTTTTAGATACAAAAAAGTGGGTTAAAACCCACTTAAATTCATGAATTTAAGACTTCGTACAACACTAATTGACAATCAGTAAGTTGTATTTTTCTTAATACATTACGTTGTTGTTTTACTGCTGACTGAATACTACGAATTACCTAATCTATCCATCATAAATAAAAAAAAGCCATCAAACAAATCTTGAAGATTTATCTAATGACTATTTTTATACTCAATCTAAATTATTAATTGACTTTTATATAATTCTTATGATGCTTTTTAATCAATCTCATAAGTATAAGAATCTTCTTTAGCGTTGATTTTAACTTTATTCAAAAATGGAGGCATTTCCACAATTTCTACTGATGCCGTAATTGATGTTTCGAGCTGAGCAACAGATCCACTTGGTTTTGTTGCACAAAAGTCAAACTCATAGCAATCTTCTTCGGAGGAATCAACGCGAACTAATTGAGGATTTGTCCATCCTTGAGTAGGAACAACTCCTGTTGCTTTGATATTTAATACATTAGCAGTACGAGATACAGTGACTTCTTCTACACGAGAAACTTTTTCGCTCGAAACCTCTGAATCAATCGTCAGTCCTTGTTTACCAAAATCATTTCTCACCTTTAGAACATCGCCAAGTCTTAGTCCTAATTCATCAAAACTATATACAACCTCAACACCATTTGGTACTAAAGCCAGACCTGAATCGGGCTTAATTCTAAAAGCCATTAGATATTTACCAGTTGGTTCAGTGACAACATATGTTTTGAAAGAATCTTTATTTGTATCACCATTACTTGGTACGATTAATTTAACCTTATCATCAGTGATTTCTAATCCGATTAGTGTTTCAAGATAAGGCATGATTTCTATATTTGCATTATCTAAATTATCTGTTCCGACAGCACTTTTTATAATAGAATTAGTCGCTGAACGAACTTGAACACCTTTGAAGTTTATAGGTTCAGTATCAAAAATATAATGAGCAATGATAGGAGTTAATACTTCATTAGCTGATTCGGTCGGGGGTTTTGCTATAAAGTTGAATTTATAAATACCATCTTCAGGAATCTCCTTGGATAAAACTAATGTTGGTTCTGTCCAACCCGTAGATTGAACTAAGCCTTGTGCAATAACAATAACTTGTTTTGGAAATATTAATAAATCATAAATAGCAACTTCGGTTACTTCTAAAACTAATTGTTTCATTTTGGAAAAATTTAATTGTTTAAAAATTAATTAGATGATTGTGAATAATGAACAGTAAAATGATTACTTTTAGCTATTCATTGATTCCATAACAATTTCTTTATACAGAAATACGGTTATGTTTTTGAGGACATACTTATCCCATTAACCTATTGAATAGGCTTCACCGTAAATGATAACTTTTGTAATTAACTTGGTTGGATAATATTGGTCTGATAAGTACCTAAGTATTACCCCTTCTACGTAGAAATTTAAGTGAATTATTTAAAGTGTGAATCATTTATTTACATCTATCTATCCCAAATAAAATAGAAACGTACCCTTATTTTTTGATTTTTTTATTAATAATCAATGATTCAATCATAATAATCTTTTGTTGAAAAAACATTATCACTTAATAATACAAAAAATAGAAGGCATTCATATTGGTTAGAATAAAGTCTATTAAATATAGTAGGAAAGACTAAGAATTCAATTACCAATAAAAATTTACAAATTTTCTATTTTATCGAGGTACGTTTTCAAATGAAAAGAGATTAATACCTGTAAGACAATTAAAATAGCAAATTGTGATATAAATGCACACTAAAGTCTAACTGATTTCCCACTGAGCATACAGCGTAATATTACTTAGTAATCTGTGGCAATCGCAAGAAACAAAGTGTTAGAAAATCTCTAAGAGATGAATGATAAGTCTAAGAATGGATTAACACCATTCTTATAATAATTGAAATTAATAACTTACATATTCTTTAAACTTTTTAAAAAACTACAAAATGTCAAGACAGGTTTTAGGCGATATTAAAGGTATAACGACCATTGTAGCAATAGGAAATACTCCTTATGTTATAAGAAACACGGATAATCAAATTTATAAATGGGTAAATGGAGTTTGGGATAAAGTTTCTAATAATTCATATTACAATAATAGTAGAAAATTTTCAGCTTATAAAGATACTTTGTACAACCTAACTATGTATGATGGAAATGGAGAACATACGCATATTTATGAAAAAGACGAAAAATCAGGTAATGATTGGACAAATTTAGTCGGAGGTATAGATGAAAACTGTTTGGAGATTATGATAATGGAGATTGCAGGTGAGAAAAGATATATTGCAAGGTATAACGAAAAAATTAAAATCTTTAAGAGTGGCGAAGGTTGGCAAGACATATTTTCAGAAGATATACACACTATCGACATGGCGATTTTTGAAAATAAGTTTTATTTTATAAATGCATTAGATAATAGAGTTTATAATTGTGATGAAAATTGGAACATCAGTGAGCCATTACCAGGGAATTTTAGAGCTATCAAAATAGAGGTAAATAAATACTTTGTTTGTATTATAGATGAAAAGAATCAAGTTTGTATTCACAATGGTTCTTATTGGGAAGTTATCACAGATGCAGGATTTGCGAAGGATATTGCACTTAGTGGTATAACAATATTTACCTTAGATAGCGAAGATAATCGAGTTTATAAAGTATAATTTAAAGATTGTTTGTCATAAAACGATTATTAAATAATTCTAATATAAAATAGGCGATTTATGCCTTATAATTTAAAATCACTAAACTCTTAAAATTAACATCATCAGTTTTTGAAGGAAAGCGAATTTCTGTAAAAATGTATTAAGGAATAAAGTAATTTTTCATAACTAAAAAATGATGATGTTATCAAAATAAAACTTATTATGGATAATGTAGGACCAGTTATTCTTGACAGACCCAAAGTAGCAAGAATGAGAGCTAAAAAAACGAATACAACCAGTGGTGGTGGAAATCAAAATGAAAACGAATATTATTTTGATTTTCATACAACTCAAACTAACGACACTTTAGATGATTTAGATAATATAACAAAAATTCATTTAACACATTCAAATGATACAACTTTTACTTTTACTAAAATGAACTTAGAAACAACGAGTAATGGTGAGCATTATACTTTCAGACTTAAAGTTATTCTGGAGACTGCATTTAGTAAACTTAATGATCTTTTAGAGATTATTGATGATAATATTTCAGATAATATTTCAGATAATATTTCAGATGCTATTTCAGATGCTATTTCAGATGCTTTCGCAGCGGTTTCAGGAACTACTTTTGATGAAAATAAGCCAGCATTATACGAATTTGACATTGAATATGATGACGGAATAGAGTCTGAAGATCCTGCTGCTCTTGTAAATCATTTTGATCCAAGTGAACCTCCGGTTGTTTAAATTACTTGACTATTATCATTATTAATGAAACGATAGAGATTGAATTTAATATTCAAAAAACTCAATAAGGTAAAAAAATTTTTTTTTTAAGTTTTTTTACCGTTATTGAGTTTTTCATTATAGTTCAATTTTTATGAAAGCAATTATTCGATTACTCCTTCCAGGTATCATTTTATTTATACTATTTGCTTTTCAACGTACTGATTTGCCTTCAATAAACTTATCCGAAATCTCAGAATTATTAACAGAAAAAGAAGTTTTTAAATCAAAAGAGCAATACGATTTAGCAATCAACAAAATTTTAGAGATTAAAGATGTTTATATCCAACATAAACATTGGACGGAAGCCGTAAATTGTTATGCAGAGATAGCTTCATTGGCGGATATGCTTTCTGATTTTGAAAGTAAAAAGAAATATGCACTTATAGGAAAGAACTTGATCGATAAACATACCTCAATTAACGATACTTCAAGAGCCAATATCATGCAACAACTTGGAGAAGCATATTATGCTTTTGAAACATTGGATAGTGCTATTTTGGTATTGAAGGAAGTTTTAACATTATATGATAATCAGGAGAATTGGGTCGATAAAGGTTGGGCTACTTACATTATCGCAATTGCTTATTTTGATAAAGAAGACTATAAAAATACTGAAAAATACTTGTTAGAAACAGAGAAAATCTCTAATACATATAATCTTCAAGAAGAATTCCTTACTACAATAGAAGAATCTTTTGGTATCCTATATTTTCAAACTATGGGAGATTTTGAAAAGGCGATTGCGACCACTAATAAGGCACTGGAATATCGACTATCAAAGCCACAAAAAGATATGTTGGACTCTCTACTTATTCTTGATAATTATAGCAATTTGGCCATATTTTATGAAGATAAAGGGGAATATAAGAGAGCTTCTCTTTTTTATAAACAGTCTGTAGAGTTTGCAAAAAAACTAAATCAAAATCCTATTGAGAATCTTTTAAAATATGCTCGTAATTTAAATATAGAATTGAAGAATAAATTAGCCATAGAAGTTCTTAAAGAAACACTCGAAATAAATAAATATCAGCCAAAAGGAAAAATACAAGAAGCTAATTATGCCAGTATTTGTCTTGGATTAAGTAAAAATTACGATAAGTTAGGACAAGTTGACAGCACAATGTATTTTATTAATCAATATTCTACATCATATAATAACTCTAAAGATTTTTTTGAAAAATTAGATGCAGTAGGAATTTATATCAATTTAGAAAAACTTGACTTAGCACTATTAGAACTCAATCAAATTAAGTTATCAGAAGATAATGAAACGGAGGCTTCACTTAATATTAAAATTAAAAAATTCAGATTTTTAGGAAAAATTTATGCTAAAAAAAATAACTATTCTAAAGCACTTGAATACTATGAAAAGGCATTAATAACAAATGCACGAGATTTTTATACAAATCCGGATGAACCCGAAATTCGTAATACGATGCATTTAATATATACTCTTAAAGAGAAAGCTTTAGTCCTGAAAGCAATGAACACAGAAGAAAGTCTCAAAACTGCTTTTGAAACAAATCAACTTGCAATAAAATGGGCTGAAAAGATGAGACAAAGTTTTGTCTTTGAATCAGCAAAGGTAATTCTTAATAAGAATACTTCTGAATTGTACAAAAATGCTATTGATATCGCTTACCAACTTCATAAAACCACAAAGAACCAAACTTACGTAGATGAAACGTTTATTATTGCTGAAAAGCAAAAAGGGATTTTATTATTAGAATCATTAATAGATGACAAAGGAAAGGAACATTATAAAGTACCTAAACATTTATTGAAAAGGGAAAAAGAACTTAAGTCTGACATTGCGTTCTATAAGCAGAAGATGTTGGAAACCCAACAAAATAAAGAAACGGGAAAATATGAATTGTATGAAAATTATCATACAACGAATAATCTTGAATTTGCAAAACTAAAAGATAGTTTAAAAACTTATTACAAATCTTATTTTGATTTAGAATATCAAACAAGTATTGCGACGGTTGATAAGGTACAAGATGAATTATTGACTTCCGAACAGGCATTTGTACAGTTTGTGAAAGTAGATAGTGCGTTTTATGTTTTTGTGATTGAAGCGGATAAAAAGCAATTTTTGAAATTATCCACAAATGAGGTTGATGTTGAGAATCTGCAGCAGTTTCAAACGATGTTACAATCGTCCGAAGTAACTCAAAAAGATGGTTTGAAAAATTTTGAAAGGTTTACAACTTTAGCTTACCAAAACTATCAACAGTTTTTTGAACCTATAAAAAATCAACTTTCGTCAACAATTTCTGAATTAATTATCGTTCCTGATGATGTTTTGAATTATTTGCCTTTTGAAACCTTATTAGGACAATCTATTACAACTACAAATGTAGACTTTTTGCGATTACCGTATTTAATTCGAGATTATCAATTTCATTATGGATATTCAGGAACATTGTTATTAGAAAATAAATCTAAAAGCAATACATTAAAAAGCAATGATAAAGTTTTAGCTTATGCACCACTTTACAAAGGAAAACAAGAAGTGTTTGCTCAACGAGGTGGAATGGAAACTTTGCGAAATGGTACAGTACAATTAAAAGGAACAGCCAAAGAGATTCAAGCCATTGCAAACTACTTTGATGGTACATTTAACTTTAGTAAAACCGCAACCAAAGAAAATTTCCAAAAGGAAGTCAGTGATTATGGTATTCTACACTTAGCAATGCACGGAAAACCAAGTCTAAAAGAACCCGATTATGCTCATTTGGTTTTTTCTAATGTTGATAATGACAGCACGAACTTATTACATCATTACGAAATCACGGCTTTAGAAACGAATGCTCAATTAGCGGTATTAAGTGCATGTGAAACTGGCGTTGGAAAGATGTTGGAAGGCGAAGGCGTGATGAGTTTAGGAAAAGGTTTTATGTATGCAGGTGTTCCGAGTGTAGTGATGAGTCTTTGGAAAATGAACGATCAATCGACAAGCGAACTCATGCCATTATTCTACGAAAAATTGGCAAAAGGAATGCGAAAAGATAAAGCATTGCATCAAGCAAAGATTGACTATTTGGATAATTCGACTGCTGCAAGAGCTTTTCCGTTTTATTGGGCAGGTTTTGTCAGTCTTGGCGATACACAACCGATTAAGAAAGCTGGATTTTTTGATACTGGTTGGTGGTGGGAAGGTGGGATTTTGTTGTTGTTAACCTGTTTGTTTAGTATTTTTATTTGGTGGCGAAGAGATTGATAATCAAGATATTAGACTTGACAGGTTTTTAAAAACCTGTCAAGTCTTTGTATTAAACTATTTTCCCATTTTCAATAAAACTTCTTTCGCCATTTTCGGATATTTCCCAATTTCTTTATCAGCAATTTCTTGCAATATTGGTTGAGCAAGATTCAATTTCTCATGCTCAATATAAGCCAAAGCCAGATACCATTGAGCGACTTCGGTAAACGAATGTGACGTATCGGTTGACAATGGTTTTAGTAAATCAATTGCAGCTTGAAGTTCTTTTGGTTCATTGCTTAAATAACAATTTGCCAATAGAATTTGAGCAGGAATTTTATTTGTTTCGTTCGTTATTTGTTGCTCCAAAATCGGAATTGCGGAAACAAAATCACTTTTATTATACAATGCGATTGCTTCTTCATAAGTTGTTGTTGCATCCGTTTCGCCTCTTGTCAATTCGTCTGCGGCATATGGTTCGTAATAAGCAGCAAAAATTGCTTCTTCATCCACTTCCTCTGTATCTGTCAAATATTGCCAACCAAAAAATCCAGCCAATAAACCAAGTATAATCACGACAGCAATAATAATTGAGGAATTCTTTTTAGTCGCTACCGTTTCAACGGATTTTTTTTTAAAATACTTATTATTCAATTCTTGTAATTGAGGAAGATATTCCTCTTCAATCACCATATCTTGTATCGCTTCGTTAGTATCTTTTACTAAGAACACTTCCTTCGCTAACTCTTTATCGTTAGCTAACTGCTCTTCAAAAGCAGCTAATTCCTCTCCGCTTAAAGTATTGTTTAAGTAAGATTCTATTTTTTCCTGTAATAAGTTTTTATCCATGATTTTTTGTTTATTCCTCAATAAATTCTGAATAACGAACGTCTTCCTTTATCAAATTTAAGAATTTTTCCTTGCATTTGTGTTTACGTTTTCGGGCATAAACTTGCGTTTTATAACCCATTGTCTCTGCAATTTTTAACATTGACTTGCCTTCAGTGTACATTCTTAGGACTTTTTGGCACTCTGTCCCAAGTTCTTTCATTTTATTGAGGTAGAAATTGTGTCTTTCTCTTTTAATAACCATCTCTTCGATATCAATTGTACTTATTAATCCCAATTCAGAATCTAATGTACCCAAATGATTATCTTTTATTCTTAATTTTTTCAACCAAATAAAACGACAAACAGACAAAAGGTAAGTTTTAAACTTACAAGTTAAAATAATTTCCTCTCGTCTTACTTTTTTAATAATAACAATCAAAGCTTCTTGAAAAACATCACTTGCATCATCTTCCGTTCCATTATTTTGACGAATTAATTTTATTACAGAAGTAGTACAAATCTCATAAATCTCATTTAAGATAACGGGGTTATTATCCTTTATGCCTTTTATAAATCGCTGATCCGCATGATTTTGAGTTGCCATATAATAGTTTAATCTTTAACTTCAATAGAAGTTCATGAAGTTTTTCTTAGCTAAAAATTCAAATGGTTTAATCCTAACAATTTGTTAATAGTTTTGAATTAACTATTAACAAAATTCAATTTAATCAAAAAGCTAATGTAACTGTTTTATTAGAAATTCAATGAAATGTCATGGAAAAATAAAAAAATGATAAAATAACACGATGACTTTTCTCTATTTTCTTTATAGAACTTTGAAAATTACCATTTTAAGGTAATTTTTATCAAGGGCAAACTATTAGACTCATGCAGATTATCACGGTTTTTTGTAGATAATTTTATTGGCAAATTAATCAAACTACAATTTACAAAGTCAATTATATAAAATTTGCGTGAGAAATTTTTGATGCGTTTGTCTTTAGCTTTTATCAATCGAAATTATTAATTAATTAAATTAGTATTCGTAATTTAGCAAAATGAAAAAATATCGAGATAACGGAGCAATCGGTGCTTTATTAGATGAATACGAAAAAGCAATTGAAGAATTGAAAATGGTGCTTCAGCCGCTTTCGCTAAATGAGTTGGTGACTATTGTTGACCACGAAACACAGGATAAAGATTGTGAATCTATCCAAACGATTTTAACTCACGTTGTCCGAGCAGGTTATACTTATGTAATTTCGATTCGGAAATGGTTAGGCGAAACGATTGATTATAAAGAAAAAGAAACGTTGTCGTCAATTGCTGAATATTCATCTGCTTTGGATGAAATGTTTCTGTACAATGTTCAATTATTTGAAGATTATCCAAACATCAAATTGGAAGAATACGATGTTACTAAAAAGATAAAAGTTCGTTGGGGACAATCTTACGATGTAGACCAATTACTTGAACATGCAATTGTACATATATTGAGGCATCGAAGACAGATTGAACGCTTCCTAATAATTCTTAACGAATAATTTATTTACTTATATCTGGGTTGAATTAAATTTATAGATTGTATTATTAGATTTCTTAGCCTTACAAAATCAATAATTTTAGTTTTTTCTTTGTTATAATTCGTCAAAATCAAATTTTAACTGAAAATTTAAAACTACTTGAAAACGTCTACCATCTCTATTTATAAAAATAGTCATATCATTTTACTCAATCCCCTTTTCCCATTCGGTATCTTTCATTGTAGCTGCAATAATAATTTTATTATTATAAGTCCATACCGCCAAAGTAAATGGCAAATCAGTTTGAACAGAAGGAAAACGCCATTCTTTATCTTGATAATTTGGTAATCCGAAATGTTCTTTAGCCAATTTATCCGCATTTATATTCGGATTTACAATTAGTATTAATTCATACAATGGCTTTTCACCATCATTATCAAAATAGTAAATCACATTCATAAAACGCTCAGAAAAAGCCTCATCTACAAAAATTGTTCGGAAATCATAACCATCAGAATTTTCCTCTGCATTTGGACGAATTGCTTGAAATTCTTTTTGTGAAAGTCCCAAATACAAACCTTGTTCTGTTAATTCTTTAAATAAATAATCTTCTTGCGGTTTTGCCGTCCTTGGAAGCTTAGAAGTAGGTCTACAACCTATTAGTAATAAAGATACAATAACAGTTGTTGTCAATAATTTATTCATTAGATAAGATTTTAATATTTAATATTTTGACTAATAAGTTAAATCGAAGTAACTTTTTGGAGAGGTAATGATAAATAATATTATGATAAAAAATAATATTAAATAATAAAAAGTAAAGAATCAAGAAAACTATGGCAATCGCAGGAAACAAATATTGATTCAAATAGTCATCAGGTGAGTATCTTAAACCTTACGAAAAGTCATTTTATAGTCGATTTTCCTACAAAAACTCACCTGATGACTTTTTTGCGATTGCCATATCAGGAAAACAAAGACGTACATAATAGAGATTAGTTATTCGTTTTTCATTTAATGAATGAAAAAAATAACTATCATATTATTTGGTTTTTTGATTATTTATATGTATAATATGTGACTTGATTATTTAATTTGTACTGAATTCTAAGCAATTGTTTTTCAAACAAATAAACTATGTTCAGATTGTTATTGTTTCTATAAACGTGACATTGTTTCTTACAGATTTAGAAAGTATTTCATCACAAAAAAAAATATATGCGAGCATTAATTATTACGAACTCCATTACACGTAGAGATGAACAATCTTTAAACAGCTATTTAAACGAAATTTCAAAATTTAGCGTTTTATCTCCCGAAGAAGAACATTCACTTTTTCAACGAATCAAGATTGGTGATAAAAAAGCATTTACGCAAATTGTAAATCATAATCTACGATTCGTTGTTTCTGTAGCGAAACAATATCAAAATCTTGGAATGTGGTTGGGCGATTTGGTTAATGAAGGTAATCTAGGATTGATAAAAGCGGCTAAAAGGTTTGATGAAACTCGTGGATTTAAATTCATTTCTTATGCTGTTTGGTGGATTCGTCAATCAATTTTGCAAGCACTTAATGTAAAAGGTCGAAATATTCGATTACCATTAAATCTGGTTGGGAATATGTCCAAAGTTAATAGTGCAATTATTTCGTTTCTTCAACATAACGAACGAATGCCAACAAATGATGAATTAGTAACAGAAACAGATTTATCACGAAAAGTAATTGATAAATGTGTGAAACATTATAAAAGGGTGCGTTCGCTTGATGCACCGCTTAATGACGACTCAAATGCTACAATGGCAACATTGATGGTAGATAGTAATACGCCTTCACCATCTAAAAAATTAGAAAAAGAATCGTTAAAAACAGAAGTTAAAACATTATTAAATTCTCTTTCAGAACGCCAAAATATGGTATTGAAAATGTATTTTGGAATCGGGCGAAAACATCCATTATCATTGGAGGATATCAGTCAATATATGGGTTTGACAAGGGAACGAGTTCGACAAATTAAAGATAAAGGGATTCGGTCTCTTCGACAAAAAACAAAACAACATCAAATGACTTTTACATTAAATTAAATTTTAATTAGGCATTAAGTCTGTTTGATTAAGTGAAGGGTAAACAATAACTTCGACAGTAATGAATCATCTTTTTCGCCCATTTTAGCTGTAAAAAACAGTCATTTATCCCGATAAATTCCTATTTCTTACAGCTAAACTGAACAAAAAATCTTAATCCATTCTTTGTCGA
>JBGCFH010000159.1:0-26831 GCA_045106825.1 Saprospiraceae bacterium
ATCCAAATTTCAATCCCAAAACTGGTTCGATTAAATTCTCAAAAAGTGCCGATTCTTCGACATTTTGAATAATATTTCAATCCCAAAACTGGTTCGATTAAATTCTTCCGTTTCGTAATCAGAAAGCGAAAACCATAAAATTTCAATCCCAAAACTGGTTCGATTAAATTAAATTTAAGATAACACCCCCCATAGGGTAAAATACATTTCAATCCCAAAACTGGTTCGATTAAATTTATGTCAGATAAGCGAATTGAAAACTGGGCAAGTTTATTTCAATCCCAAAACTGGTTCGATTAAATTTTGTTAGATTCAGGATATATTGCGATACATACGCCAATTTCAATCCCAAAACTGGTTCGATTAAATTAATGCTTTCGCAATCCGACGCTTTGGAGCGTATTTGATTTCAATCCCAAAACTGGTTCGATTAAATTTGATGTAATGTTGGATTTACATTTGACGGCTGTTCTATTTCAATCCCAAAACTGGTTCGATTAAATTGAAATCATTTTAAGATGAATCTATCCGACATGGTTATTTCAATCCCAAAACTGGTTCGATTAAATTGCCCAGCAACCGATGATTTGATAATATTCTTAGTTCATTTCAATCCCAAAACTGGTTCGATTAAATTTACGTATTCGGAAATTGAAACTTTCAAATAATTGATATTTCAATCCCAAAACTGGTTCGATTAAATTAGGTTGACAAATAACAATATTCTTGTAGGTACAATTATTTCAATCCCAAAACTGGTTCGATTAAATTTTTGGATTGGGGTTGCCGATGTGATGCGAAAAGTAATTTCAATCCCAAAACTGGTTCGATTAAATTCCGTTGTAAAAAACAACGAAACGATGCTCAAATATAGCAATTGCAACAACAAAAAACGGCAAAAACTTCAAAAAAAACTCATAAAAATCTTCGACCACCAGTAATACGATTTATACCAATGGTCGAAGATTTTATAAATCCCTCAATATCAATGAACTATAAAAACAATAGTATTCAAAAATACAAAAAAACAACACAAAATCAATCCTCGAAACTAAAATAAAAAAATCCATGTCACAAAATCAATAAAATCATTTTTCGTGTCAATTAGTGAGAATTAGTGTCCAGTTTACAGAAAATCCGAAATCTCATTCCGTTCCACACCAACAACCTCCTTAAACAATCGCTTCTCCTGATGCGTCGAAAAAATAATTACACTATCATAAGATTCATCCATGATTTCCTTCATTTCCGCCTTTAACCGCTTCAAATTCACAGGCGTAATCTCACCTTCAAACACCGAATTCTGAATCCAAGTCAAATAACGACGACACAACTTCAACATTTTTGTCACACGCTTTTCCCCACAATCATAAACCAAAATTACATACATAGAAAAACTATTTTGACAGAATCAATACCAATTGCACAAAAAATAATTCGTGTAATTCGTAAAAATTCGTGTCCAAAAAACTAAACCAACCGACTCAACGAAAACGGCACATATTCCTCACCAGTCAACAAATACCTCGACAACTTATGACATTCATACTTCACCGCCGTTTTATAACTCACATTCTTCTTCATCCGCTTATGTTTAAACGTCTCCTTTAACCGACTCTCATAAGCCTTAATAAACACCTTTCGCCCCAAATCATTCAACCAAATTCCATTCAAATGCTTATCAAAATGCTGTGGTCGCAACTGTCGTTTATTAATCAAACTAAAAATCGTTCGATCCACCAAAATAGGTTTAAAAATCTCCGCCAAATCCAACGCCAACGAATAACGCATCGCCCCAGGTTCATGCAAAAAACTAATCGTCGGATTCAGTTGCGTATGATAAATCGAATCCAAACACAACGTATAACACATCATATTCCCAAACGAAATCAACGCATTCACCGCATTTTTTGGCGGCTGCATACTCCGACCATTCATCACAAAATCATCACCCAAAATCACCTCATCAAACGCCGAATAATACGCCTTTCGGCAATTTCCCTCAATTCCCATCAACGTCTGCACATCCTCACAATCATCAATTTGAAACTGCAATTCACCAATCCGAACCATCGACTGACGCACATTTCTATCCTTTCGGGAATAATACCTCAACACCTCAATCATCGCCTCCGAACCACCACGAACAAAAGCTTTCGCCAAAACCATCCGTTTATCCAACTCCGTATAACACTGCGTTTGCAACACTTGCAACTTCCCAGCCCACAAATAATCCTTCGGCATAAAAGAACCTGTGTAATGCTCGTAATAATCAAAAAAGTGTAAACTCACCCGTTTCTTTCCTAAAAAATTACACAATGCACTATTCACATCCAACGAACCAAAACAATACAGATTCGCCACATCCTCAATCGGCAAATACGTTGGCTTCACCTTGACACCATTTTTCGGTTCAGGCTGAAAAATCAACGTATTATCCTTCCGACTCATTCGACCACCATTAAAAATATATTTCGTCTTTCGCATAAAATAGATTTGACACTAATTTTCACGAATTACACGAAAAAAATAATTAGTGAAATTAGTGTAAATTCGTGTTTAAATATCACAAAACAAATCGTTTGTATCTCAATGATTGTTCACCAAAATTCACCAACAATCCCAAAGGGCTTTTAGCAATTGCCATATAGTTTAAAGTCTGCTTTTCGTGCTTAGAATGTAACTCACCAACAGCTTTTAACTCTAAAATGACATCACCAAAACACACAAAATCCGCAACAAAATAATGCTTCAAAACTTGACCTTTATAAACGACTTCATACCGTTTTTCTCTTTCAAAAGGGATAGTTCTCAATTCAAATTCGATTTCTAAAGCATCTTGATAAACAGACTCTTTCAATCCATGACCAAGCAATCGATGCACTTCCATACAAGCACCAATAATCGCATAAGCCTCTTTCTTATAAATTAAATTCCCCATCTTTCTTATTTGTTGGACACGAATTTCCACGAATTACACGAATTACACGAATTACACGAAAAAATAATTAGTAAAATTCGTGTCCAAAATCAATAAAACAATCAAAAATAAAATTCGTATAATTCGTGAAAATTCGTATCCAAAATCAATAAAATAATCAAAAATAAAATTCGTGTAATTCGTGAAAATTCGTGTCCAAAATCAATAAAATAATCAAAAATAAAATTCGTGTAATTCGTGAAAATTCGTGTCCAAAAACTAAGCATAACAAAAATCACAATACGCACACTTTTTACAAACCACCTTATCAATCACCTTCGGGCAATCACCACTCAAAACCCGTTCAATCTCCAAAACCCAAACCTCAATCTCCTCTCTATCCAAATCCGACAACCAAACCTCCTCCGTTCGTCGCAACCTCGGATATTCCAACACACCCGAAACACCATCAACGCCCGACACTTCCAAAACCCACAAATAATACTTCAATTGAGCCAAATGAGCCGCTTCCATCTTCTTCGACTTCTTCACCTCACGCACAATCTTATTTTTTGCATCATAATGATCAATCTTAATAAACCCCAAATCCAATTCCTTATACTTTTTTGCACGTTGAGAATAAGTCGTTTCTGCAATCAATTTCCCTTCCGTCACCAAATCAGAATTGTGTTCCATCTGGATATTATTAGAAAATAACCATAGTTTTCGGTGGCAAATGCAGTAATAGTTTATTTGTGTTCCTGTTGGTTTCATAGGTTATGTTTGACACGAATTTCCACGAATTACACGAAAAAAAATTAGTGTAATTAGTGAAAATTAGTATCCAAAATCAAAAATATTTACATCCGCAATATTGATTAGGAATTCTACCTTCGTAATAATGTGGAACTTGTTCATTCCATCGACTTAGGATTTTTTGCTCTAAATCTTGAAGGAGGTGCATTTTTGTATTTTTTTGTGGTTTTTTATAAATCTATTATATCATCTTCTGAATCACTTACTTCATCCTCTTTAATCAACAATCCTAAACTATCATCATTCAATTGAGAATACCTCTTGTTCAATCTGAAATAATCTATTTCAATTAATTTTGACGTTGGATTCTTAGGATGTGTAAATGCAATTTTACATTTTTCTAAATTTGGTGTTTCGAAAAAACTACCAAACCATCGTTTACTAATTTGTACTTTTAAGGATTCTGCTTTAATGAAATCAAACTCATCTTCTAACAATGAACGATATTGTTTTTCTAAACCAACGGGAACAACTTTAACACCATCGAACTGTTTATAAAAATCTTGTTCACTATCTGATGAGTGAATAAATGGAGATAAACGATTAACAGAATCATCAAAATATTCATAAGTTTTATCGTATTCTTCCTGTTCTTCCTTGTTGAAACTTGGGTAAACTACATCAATCAAATTTTGTAATTCTTGCTCTTTTATTACACCATCATTTTGATTTTCAATAGTTTTTAAAACATTCAAGGTGCTTTCGATAATTTCATTACTATAAATATATTCGTCACTTTCATTACGTTCATCAAATACAAAACATGGACAAATTCCTTTTTTACGTTTTCGATTAACACGACCAAAACGTTGAATAAGTGCATCAAACGGAGCAGGTTCTGTATAAATCATATCGTAATCAATATCTAAACTTACTTCAATTGCTTGTGTTCCAACTAAAAGTTGTGGTTCATCGTTTTTTAATCGTTTCTCTAAAATAGTTCTATCCCTTCCGCAAAATGAGCTATGTAATAACACACTATTTTTAACGAAAATACTCAAAATTTCATAAACTGCTTGTGCTGATTTCACCGTATTACAAACAATTAAAACCGTATTTTTCTTTTTAGTAATTGGGTTAATTGTATTTAATTGTTTCTGAATTTCGGCTAAATTATCACTCAATAATCCATTTTTTACAATAACTTTATGTCTATCAAAATCAGCGTATAATTTATTAGATGCTTTAATTTCAATAGCATTTCCAATTGCTTTTTTTAAAATAACTTTCATAAAAGATGGAAAAGTAGCAGTCATTATTAAAACTTTAGCTCCTAAATTCTGAGTAACATATTCTAATAAAATTACGATTTGAGCAAATACACCAGCATTGTAAGCATGAATTTCATCAAAAATAAAATGTGAACCAACAAACTCAAAAATACCTTTTTCAAATCCTTTCAATCCAAATAAATGCTTTAATAATTGGAAAGGTGTTAGAATTTTCAATGGTGTTTCTAATGTTTTAAATTTAGCTTTAATGGATTTTATTTTCTCTTTTCGGTCGTGCGTTCCATATTGGTAATCTTCAAAATAATCATATAGATAGGCAGATAATTTACCGTGTAACATTCCAACTTTACCTTTTCCAAATCCATCTTTCTCATCTTCCAATCGCTCAAACATCGCATTAATAGATGCCGTAAATGGTAAAATATAAAATGTTCGACCTTGACCAGTATGTCTCATTTGATTTTGAAGCCAAAGTAAAGCTGTTTCTGTTTTTCCACTTCCTGTCGGTGCAGTTAAAACCAAATTTCCTAAAGTTTCAAATGCTTTTTGTTGATGTTCATACAAGCTGTATTTTCGATTATGCAAAAAATCAAAGTTTGATTGATTCAAATTTTCCAACTTATCAATAAAAGCAGATGATAAATGGTCACAATGTTTGAATGCACCAAACATCAAAAACAAAGTGAAATAATCTAATTTTTCAGAACGATATGGATTTTTGATGTAATTAGAAATCAAACTATTAGGACTAACGGAAGGCACTTCGTCAATAGAAATTTTATAAACTGTTTTTAATAATTTCAATACCGCTTTTTGATTGACTAATTCAAATTCTTCATCAAAAGGATTTTCATCATCCATTCCAAAGTCATCATAATCACCATTTTCATTATAATTCACATCAATAAAATCGTCTAACTGACCATAAGTACGATGATGACCAGCGACAACTAATCGCATCCATTGCTTTTCTTTTTCATTTAATTCTAATGCTTCCAAAAATGGTAAAGAAAATAACTCATGTCTTTGACTACACCATTCATTTTTTTTAATACCTCTTAGAATTTTTTGAAATTCTAAATGTGCTTTACCTAAATCATGGAAAATCACACACAAACGTAATAATTCCCAAAATCTATCAGTTCCTGCCAATTTTGGAGCAGCAGGAAAAGATTGTTTCAAGGCTTTCAGAACCTTCAAACCATCTTCAATATGTTCTTCCAATGTTACAGGAATTTTATCCGTCGAATTTTTCGGTTCAGACTTCGCCAAAATAATATCAAAATCAATCATAATTCACATTTCAACCCACCGTTTCAACGGTGGGAATTAAAAATAACTCACCACACAAAACGGTTTTAACCGTTTACAGAAAAGTCAAAATCATTCTCATTCAAACCATGCAACTTCAAAAAGCCTTTAACCTCTTTTTCAAAACCCATTGCCTTATGATGCTGTTTTTGTCTATCAATATATCGTCGAACCTTCGATAATTGAGATTCACTTACCGCAAATGCACCATAACCTTTTTGCCAACCAAACTTATCTTTAATCAAATCATTCTGATTGATTTGATAAGAACTTGCACCTTTAATTTGTTTCATTGCATCTGCTAATGATTTAGAAGGATGCAACAACAATAACAAATGAATATGGTCAGGCATACCGTTTATTCTATCTAAATAACAACCAATACTTTTCACCTCTTCTCGAATGATATTATAAACTTGTTTTTCGATTTCAAATGCGATTAATGATTTTCGATATTTGGTTGAAAAAACGATATGCAACCAATTTTTGGATAATGAATGTGCCATAATATTGTGTTTTGGAAATCGTTGAAACGATTTTTTGATGAATAATTTTTTTGATTTTTGTCTTCAATCTTAATTAACCCACCAATTAACCCACCGTTGAAACGGTGGGCTGAAAGGGGACGTATATTATATTTTGTTTGCGTTATATTTGTGAAAATAAATATCCACATCATTCTCTTTATCATAAAATACTTCCAATTGATTTGAACCAACAGGCGATTTATGATTAATAATTGAATATGGTTCTGTTCCTAAATTTTTTCTTGGAATACTATCTGAAAAATACTTCGGCAATGCTTGTATCTGACCGGGCAAATAATTCCCATTCAATGGAATAATTTGACCTCGAATATTCGTTGCTATTAATTTTGGAATTAAATCAACTTTTGCAATACTTTCAATCGTAGCTAAATCATTGGAACGTCCTAATACTAATTGGTAATATGGATTTCTAAAGAATTTAACTAACTCATTATCAGTTAAATAAATTGATAATTGATTGTTGAATAAAAAATGACGTAAAACAATGTTTGACTTTACCGAATTATGAACTTGATAATTTCCATACTTATCTTTTTGCTTAGTTCTTACTCCTTTTACAGTTTTCTCAATAACTTTATATTGATAAATTGTTTCAAGATCTTCTGCCTTTGCTTCATATTTGAAAAAGTAACCAATCTTCAAATTTTGATGCTTCAAATATTGACCAGCAGCAGCATTAGTCAAACCCAAAACTGTACTTAAAGGTGGAACTTCCAGTGTAGGTTGAATACCACTAATAATATTAGGATAACGAAAACTCGCCGTCCAAGAAGTTATATTTATTCGATATACTTCCATTAGTTTATTAATTTTTCAACATCTGAACAATAACTATCAATTGCTTTATTGACTGATGAAAGTTCAACGTTTGGAGTTTCATCTACCAATTTTTTCAATTTATCAGATTGAATAGTCGTCAGTAAACCATTTCTAACACCAATATAAATTTTGCCTTCAAACTGTTCTTTATAATCTTCCAATACTTCTTTAAGACCTTCATCATTAAACTCAACTGCTTGACTTTTTCCGCCTTTATTTGTAAAAACGTGAGAAAAGGGATGATTACCAGTTTTCATCGTTGATAAAATGATAAATTTTGGTGTAACATCAGCCATATTATTAGTCTGCATTGCACCTCCAGAAATTACTTTTAATGCTTGTAAAGTCGTCAATATTCGTTTTGTACGAGTTACTTTTTCTAATCTCACCAATTTGTGTGCTTCTCCATTTGCATCTTTAATAAAAGGGTCATTGATTTCAGTTGCACCATTTTCTAATGCTTCTTTTTTCAATTGTTCTGTTAGATTTTTGAAACCTGTTTTATTGTAATTAGCAAATGTTCCAACCTGCTCCAAGTCCAATGAGAACATTCCTTTCATAATTGCACTATATTCATCTTTTACAAAAGGAACGGCATCACCTTCTTGTCTTGACATTCCTGACCAATTCCGAGCAGGTCGTGTAGATGCGACAGAAATAATTGCTGAATTTTTCAGCGGAGAAACTCGTGTAACGGTAACATTATTAAACTTCACTTTTCCTTTTTTATCAACAACTTCTTCCTTCGCCGCTCGCATATATCCAAATACATCATCATCAGGATATTTAAGAGGATTTGCGTTTGTAAAAGCGATACTTTTATCTCTTGTAATTGGCGAAAGTTCCCAACCAAAACTTTTTTGTAACGTATCTCGCCACCAATAACGCCATGCTTGACCAGATACATAAACATACGTTTCACCATTTTTTGAAATACGTTTTGTATCAACACCATTTTTATACGTTGTGTCGGTACTTTTTCCTGCATTATTTAACGCTGCTGCATCTACATCAATCAAGATATAACCTTGCGTTTTTAAATTTTTCATATTTATAATGATTTAATTTTTACGATTGTAATTGAATGAAACCGTTAAAACGGTTCGATATAATTTGTTATCCCCTTTCAGCCCACCGTTTAAACGGTGGGTTAAATACGGTGGGTTAAACATGATGGGTTGAAAACACGGTGATTGAAAACACGATGGATTTAATCGTCATCATTTTTATCCATTTTTTCATTGATAAAATAATTTTCCTTGTGTAATTTTTCATAAATCACAATTAACAAAACAGTATGAACATCAGACCAGAAAGTTCCTTCATCAGGAAATAAATAATCCGTAAAATCTTTTCCTTTAATTAGCACTTCGGAATTACTTTCCTGATAATTATCTCTTTGTAACCTTTTAAGAACTTTTTTAAATTCGTAACCTTTTCCACATTTATTCAAGTCATTTAAACGGTTAGGTAGTTTACTTTTATCATTGACTACATATTCAGCTATCCGTTCAATGATTTCAAAAGTTTCTTTTTTCATATTTCTAATATATATTTGATAAGTTTTTAAAATTTGCAGATTAAAATATTGTTTTCTGTTTTTTACCCAATTCAATATCAGATATAAAATATCTTCGCCATCTAATAATTTTTTCAAAACAGGATTATACCAATTTTTAAAAGTTTCAAAATCAGCTGTTTCATCTTTCTTTTTCAACTGATATTCAAATATTTCTTTCTTTTCATTATAGATTAAATCCTTTGCCTTAGAATTTCGATAATGTTTTCTAATAAATAATTTCCAATCATTAGCTACTTTTCTATGTTTACTAACCCAAGCATAAAATTTATAAACGTTAGCTTTTAAACAGTAAATTTGAATAGTTGGCTCGGCAGCATAATTCTGAAAATGTATTAGATTAAGATGAACATTGTCTCTTCCTTTAATATTAGGATGATTTATACAGGAATGAGCAAAATCAAAAACTGCATTAGCAGGTTTGTTAAAATCTGAGCGTAAAACGCCTTCGGCACTTCGATTACCTATTTTATCTTGATTTTTTTGAATAACTTGATTAACAAATAAAGCATTGGCATCAGTATTATTACTGTTAATTAATGCAATATATTTACCGAGCATCTCAGTTCCAAAAGGAACAAAAAATATCCGTATTAATATTTCTTTTGATAACATCAGACCCCCTTGAAACATATGATGAAAATTCATAAAAGTACCTGAGCCTGAAAGAATATGATTATTGCGTCCTGCTGTAAATAATTCTGTATGTTCGCCTAAAATTCGACAATAACCTTCTTCGTAAGGAATTTTTTTATCAATTAAACCTCTATAAAATTTTAAGGTTTCCCTAATCTTTCGTTCACCTTTAAATGCAGGTTGTGTAATTGTTGAATTTAAAAAGAACTTTCCTAAGGAAGCTGACCAATGATTAACATAAATTTTAGCTGTATCTTCAATCAATTGAAGAATTGTTTTATTAGGATTTTGTTCCCAAAGTTTTTGAATAACCAAACCGCCAACATCAGCGAATGGATCGCCAGTTGTTCGTGTTAGCCATTCTTTATTAATTGGTATTTTTTCTTGTATCATAAAATTTGATTTTTAAAAATTAACGCAATGCACCAAAACCCATTCCCGTTCCATTCCCAATCCCCACATTCCAAGCAAACGCCACCGCTTCCGCCGAACCTTCCACAATCACAGGACAAATCGAACCTTTTTTGCGATTGCCTTTATAAACCGTTCCTTTGATTTGAGGATTACGATAAGTATCATCAAAACGGACTTGCACATCGGTATTGAGTTTTGCTTTTTTGAGCTTATTTTGAAGTGTTTCCGTTAGAAGTTCGTTTGCTTCTGCGTCTGAGTGATAGTAGAACTTTTGTTCATCATCAACATTTCGTTTGATAAAAATAGGTGAAGCGACTCGAAAATGAGCCTTTTCTTGAAACTTTGGTGTCATTTGCATCGTCAATTCTTGTACTGACATTCCGAAAGCAACTTCGGGATTTTTCATAATGCTATCAATGACTTTTTTGATTATATCATCATCATAAGCACTAATGAACCAATCTGCACCTTGGCGAAAATTGAACCCTTTTTTAGTCGGCTTACTTCCCCAAAGCCATGATAATGAGTAAAGCGATAACTCATCATGTACGCTATTCTCACCTAACCATTTGTGAAACCGTTGGACTAAATGACCTTGATAGTTGAAAGGAACAGTTTCTGTGTTGGGTGTTAGTTTTAAATGTATTCTCATATATTTTGATTTTGACACGAATTTTCACGAATTGCACGAAAAAAAATTAGTGTAATTCGTGAAAATTCGTGTCTCACTTTTGATGTTACAAATATAGGTTAGTGGGTAAGGGTGAAAATTCCCCTTACACCTCATTTTTTTTGATTTTTTCTGAAAAAAAAAATTAATAATCCAATTTTTCCTTGATTTTCTCCAGTTGTTCAGCGATATGTTCTCTCAAGATTTCAGGTTCAACGATTTCGACCAACTGACGATGAAAGCCTAAAATAAAATTAGTCAAGCCAATAAATTTATGATTCACTTTACATTGCAAATCATAAACACCTTCTTCTGCATCTTCTTCGATGTGTAATTCAGTTTTTGGGAATCGTTCAATCAATTCATTATAAGCACCAACATCAAATCGAATATGAATAGGAATCTGTTTGTCATCATTAATCCGAAAAGGGTCTGTTAATTTAATATGATGAAAACCTTCGTATTGCCAATCAATTTCTGTTGAAAGCACTCTTTTGAAACGAGAAATTCTAAAATGACGTAATTGTTTTTTATCTATATCAAATGCGTGTAAACTGTCATCCGAAGGATTAATATAAAAGGGTTCGATATTTCGATTAGAAATTTTATTACTATTAGAAGAACGATATTTTTCTAACGTCACAACCTTTTTTTCCTTTTGAGCCTTTTCTAATAAATCTAATTTTGTCAGATATGGCTTTCGCAAATAAGCATGACCTAATTTATGATAATCATACAATGCACCTAATTTTCTTTTTAGTCTTTCACCACTTTTAGTATGTGGCGAGATTTGGTCAATTGCTTGTTCTAACAAAAATTTATCATCTTCTGAGAAATGTAATAGATTTTTAAGTTGTTTATAAGGTCTATTTTCTTTAAAAGCGTACCGATGCTTTTTATCAACTTCAATGATAAATCCTGCTAATCTAATGGTTGAAATATCATCTAAGATGGCATCTTCTCCTTTGTTATACTTTGCCATTAACTCTCTTTTCGTATAGCCAACTTGCTTGTCTAACAGATCAATAATAATCCGAATAATTCGACCACGAGGCGTAAATTCACTTACCATATTTATATATTTTGAGGTTCAATAATTTTAAAAAAAACAGTGACAAAGTCACAAAAAATCAGTGTAATTAGTGCAAATTAGTGTCTAAATACTCCGCACACAACCAAACCCAGCAGCGTTCTTCTCTCCAAACCCAGCAGCATAACCAAACTCTATCAACTCAACAGGTGCAACCAGTTCAAAATCAAAGAAATAGCCTCGTATTTTAGTGGCTTGTTTAGAAAAACCTTTGATGTGGACTAAGCGAGATTTTGGTCGCTCAGAACATAAGCGAAAATGGCAATCGGTTAGATTAAAGATTGGTGCATCAGGTTTTGCGGCTTGATATTTATTAATTAGATTTTTGAAAAATAGCTCACCATAATTTTCATCTGTTGGGGAAAGATAGGAAGCATGTTTACGTCCATCTTTATGTTGTGATACACAAATCGGGCTGATGGTGCGAAAACGCATTTTTTCTTTAAAAATCAGTTTAGATTGTATTGTTACCGTTTCAACCTTGAAATCCACTCGACTTTTTCTATCTTGTATAAAGAAAGATTGTTGCTCAAAAAGACCAATCACAAAATTTTTCATTGCTTCATCCGCATAGAAAGAGACAATCAAACCTAAAGTATCACCTTGTAGGATAAACCGATCTTCGTAACGTTGATATTTTGGTAACTTCAATTCAGAGAATGTAAATAACTTGAATTGTTTATGACCTAATTTGTAAGCTTGATTGTGTAGCCAATCAGAATATTTCTCATTCGCTTGTTGTAAAGTTTTATAAACAAAACTGCTTAATGCGTAAGTATAATTAATTGGGAGAATGTTTCCAATTTGGGTTTTAAAAATTAAATTTAATCTCATAAGGTTAGTTTAATTGTGTTCGCTCGACAAGGTAAGAAAATATTTTTTATAAAAAATAAACAAATAAAGTATTTTTATAAAAAACAAAAAAACGAATATGTTGTTTCAAAAATATTTTAATATGTCATTCAATATTAAAATTATCAAATAAATAAACTTCATAATATGTTTCAACAGTACAGTCAAAAACACGTTATGATATTTATTATTCAATAACTTTATTGTAATAATAATCTCAAATCAATAATTAATTGATATTCAATTCATTGAAAATTAATAATATATGTACTAATTTTCATAATCAATATGCCTAAAACCTAAGATAGAATAGCTATTTTTGCATTTTATTATCTTTATTAACAATAATAACTAAATAGTTATGAAAAGAATTTTGACAAGTACATTACTTGCAATGCTATTCTGTTTTGGAGTTTCGGCTCAAGACATGATTATCACAGGTGTTTTTGATGGTCCTTTATCTGGAGGAACTCCAAAAGCGGTTGAGTTTTATGTAATTAATAACATCTCGGATTTAAGTATCTACGGCTTTGGTTCAGAAAATAGTGCTGCTGGAGGTGGAACAATAGAGTTTACGTTCCCTGCACAAGCAGCGACAGCAGGAACTTTCCTCTATCTTTCTACTAACATGCCTGATTTCAATACCTACTTTGGATTTAATCCAGACTTTACAAATAGTTCGGCAGGTATTAATGGTGATGATGCCGTAGAGTTATTTTTAAACGGTACAGTCATTGATGCTTTTGGTGATGTTAATGCTGATGGTACAGGAACTTCTTGGGAATATCTTGACGGTTGGGCTTACCGCAATGATATGGGAACAGCAAGTGCGACTTTCACCTTAGCTGATTGGACGTATAGTGGTATTGATGCAAATGATGGTGAAACATCGAATGCAACTGCTGCAATTCCTTTTCCGATTGGAACGTATTCTAATGGTTCAAGTACGGTTGTTCATAATATTGCAGTTGGAGGTGGTGCTAATTCTTTTAGTCCATCAAGTTTGACTATCAATCAAGGTGATAGTGTTGTTTGGACAAACGCTGGTGGTTTTCATAATGTGAATGGTACGACAACAACTTATCCTGCTAATCCAGTTGGATTTACAAATGGAGCTGCTGATGGTGCTGCATGGGTTTTTGGTTTTAAATTCGATGTAGCAGGTTCATATACTTATCAATGTGATCCTCATGCAGGTGGCGGAATGGTTGGAACAATCACGGTGAACCCAGCTGTAACTCCAGATCCAGAAGTACAATTTGCAAGTACTTCAATGACTGTAGACGAAAATGCTGGGACAGTTAATATAATGTTGTCAATTACAGACGCTAATGTTAATGCAACCGCTGTAGATGTATCGGTAGATATGTCAAGTACCGCAACAAGTGGAATGGATTACACTTTCACTTCTCCGACAACCGTTACTTTTGCAGCAGGAAGTTCTGCAAACGAAATGATTTCTATTCCTATCATTGATGATATGATGACAGAAGGTGCAGAAACAATTGTTTTGACATTATCAAATGCGACAAATAATGCGACTGTTGGTACAAATGCAATGTACACCTTAAATATCAATGCAAGTGATGCTGTAACTCCGGACATTGTTATCAATGAAATCATGTATAATTCTCCGAGTACGGATGTCGAATTTATTGAATTATATAATAACGAAGGAACAGCTGTTGATTTAACAGGTTGGTCGTTTGCACAAGGAATTGTACATACATTTGGTAGTATCATCATGCAACCAGGTGATTATTTGGTGATAACAGAGGATTCAATTGCCTTCCACAATGATTATGGTTTTGCAGCTGCTGAATGGACTTCTGGAAACTTAGTGAATAGTAGTGAAACAATTGAATTAGTTGATGGTAATGGAGCAACAGTTGATATGGTGACTTATGATGATGGTTATCCTTGGACAGAAATGGCAGATGGTGCAGGTAACTCTTTGGCATTATGTGATGTTAATGCAGATAACTCAATGGTTTCTAATTGGTTACCAGAAATCAATGATGCTGGTTTTGTAGTTAATTTCTCTACAATCTTTGCTTCTCCAGGTGCTGCTAATTCAGCGACTTGTCCAACGAATCCATATTTTGATATCGAATGGTTAACAACAGAAGATTCAACTGGTGTTGCGGATTCAGTCGGTACAATGGCACAAATTCAAGGATTTGTTTATGGTGTAAACTTACGTGGAAGTGGATTAGATTTCACAATGATTGATCGTTATGGTAGTGGAATCTCTGTATTTAATTTCACTCCAGTTTCTAATTACACGGTGACAGAAGGCGATTATGTTGTAATTAACGGAGCAGTTAGTCAATTCCGTGGTTTAACACAATTTAGTCCAGATTCGATTATGTTGGTTTCTGGTGGTCATCCTTTACGTTTACCAAGTGTAAGAGATTCATTAGGAGAGTTTACAGAATCACAATTGATTACAATCGAAAATGTAACATTAGTTGATGCGACACAATGGAATAATTCTGGTTCTGGTTTCAATGTAGATATTACAAATGGTACAGATACGTTCTTAATGCGTATTGATAATGATGTAGATTTATACTCAATGATGGCACCGACAGGTACATTTGATGTTACAGGTCTTGGTCGTCAATATAGTTCAGCAAGTTCAGCGCCTTTTACCGATGGTTATCAGATTTTCCCTCGTTATGTAGCAGATATTTCTCCTTACAATCCAACGGTTGTAATTCCTTCTTTCCCTGTTTATGATATTGCAACGGTATCATCGGTAGCGGCTGATGGTGTTGCAGATTCATTAGGTGTACAATGTGCGATTACTGGTATCGTTCATGGTGTAAATATGCAAGCAACTAATGGAGATTTAGGATTTACAATCATTGATGCAACTGGTGGAATTGGTGTATATAGTACAAATGATTTTGGTGGTTATATGGTGACAGAAGGTGATGAAGTAACATTAAAAGGTACAATCAGTCAGTTCAATGGATTAACACAAATTAATCCTGATTCATTGACCGTTAATTCTTCTGGAAATGCTTTAGTAACACCTATGACAGTTACGGCTTTAGATGAAAGTACAGAGTCAGAATTGGTTACAATCACAAACTTAACAATCGTTGATTCGACAGCATGGGATTTAAGTGGTTCTTCATTCAATGTAGATTTCACAGATGGTACAAATACGTATTCTATTCGTATTAGTCTTGATGTAGATATTGCCGGTACAAAGCCATTTGAATTTACAGATGTTATAAAAATCACAGGAATTGGTGGACAATTTGATTCTTCAAATCCTTTTGACGAAGGTTACCAGATGTTCCCTCGCTATGCTGCTGATATAGAAATTCTTACAAATACGAATAATATTTTGGCAGAAAGCATCAGAATGTATCCGAATCCGATGAATGAAGTGTTCGTTATCGAAACAACAGAAAACATCGAAACAGTTCGTATCACAAACGCTTTAGGTCAAGTGGTTAAAACATTAAATAATGTAAATGGAACAACTCAAGTAGATGTTACTAATTTAGCACAAGGTATGTACTTTGTTACATTTACATCAGAAGAAAATAGCTTTACACAACAGATTGTGAAGCAGTAAGGCATCAACAAAATTGTTATATTTCTTTTGATATAATTTATATATTATATTGATAATAAATAGTTTAACAGTAAAATAAATAATTAGGCAATCTTCAATTTTTGGAGATTGCCTTTTATTTTTTAGCTATTCAGCATTTATAGAATACTACGTTTAATCGGATTAAAATCCGATTCTTTAGATACAAAAGTCAGAAAGAACACTCGATTTTTTAAGCTTTCGAGTTTTCTTTGATAATGTAACATCTATAAAATCGAGTTTCTAACCAGATTAAACGCAGAATGCTGAATAGTTAGTTATTTTTTAGCTATAATTACTCCAGACTTTGGAGGAAATATTTTAGACACGAATTGCCCTTTACTCTACCCTTTTCATCTTTTTACTAATTTTTCATACTTTTTTGAAACAAAAAACCAACCACTTAGTTTAATATTTAAACTAAGTATATTATCTTTGTATTACAATCAAAAAATATGACAGGAAATAACAAAGGAATTTTATCAAAATTGTATCGACACAACCTCACTTTACTAACCGATTTGTATCAACTAACAATGGCGAATGGTTATTGGAAAAATGAAATGTATCATCATCAAGCAGTTTTTCATTTATTCTACCGCAAAAATCCATTTAAGAATGGTTTTGCCATTGCTACAGGTTTAGAACAAGTCATTGATTATCTACAAAATCTTCATTTTGATGTTGATGATATTCAATATTTGGCGAGTTTGAAAGGTGCAAACGGACAATCATTATTTGACGAAGGTTTTTTGAATTATCTGCAACGTTTTAAATTCGATTGTGATGTTGATGCTGTTCCCGAAGGAACGGTTGTATTTCCACATCAACCGTTGATTAGAATCAAAGGCAACTTGATTCAAGCTCAATTAGTGGAAACAGCTTTATTAACAATGATAAATTTTCAAACATTAATTGCTACAAAATCAGCACGAATCAAAGCTGCCGCTGGCAATGATACTGTTTTAGAATTTGGATTGCGTCGAGCTCAAGGAATTGATGGCGGATTGTCAGCAAGTCGAGCGGCTTATATCGGCGGTTGTGATGCAACAAGCAATGTTTTGGCTGGCAAGCTTTTCGACATTCCTGTGAAAGGCACACACGCACATAGTTGGGTGATGTGTTTTGAAAACGAAATAGAAGCTTTTTCGGCTTATGCCAATGCAATGCCAAATAATTGTACTTTTTTGGTCGATACTTATAATACGATTGAAGGTGTAAAATATGCGATTGAAATTGGCAAACAATTACGTCAAAAAGGTACTGATTTATTAGGAATTCGCTTAGATTCGGGCGATTTAGCAGCATTGAGTATCGAAGCTCGGAAGATTTTGGATGCTGCTGGTTTTGAAAATACAAAGATTGTTGCGTCCAATGATTTAGATGAATATCGTATCAAAATGCTAAAAGAAAATGGTTCAAAAATCACCGTTTGGGGCGTAGGAACTCGCTTAGCAACGGCTTATGATCAACCTGCTTTGGGTGGCGTTTATAAGTTAGGTGCAATCAAATCGCCAAACGAAACCGAATGGAATTACAAAATCAAGCTATCTGAACAACCAATAAAAGTATCGAATCCCGGTATTTTACAAGTAAATCGTTATTATAAAAATAATTTGCCAATTGCAGATGCTATTTTTAATGAAAATGCTGTGGACAATACAAATTCATTGATTACATTTGATAATGAAATGATTGATTTAACTAATTATCAAGCAAAAAAACTATTACGACCGATTTTCAGAAACGGACAATTAGTTTATCAATCACCAAATATTCATTCGATAAGAAATAGAACAATTGAACAAATCAATCAATTTGACAAGAATTTATTAAATGAGTATAAGCAAGGTTTAGAAAAAAAATTATACAACAAAAAAATGCGATTGATTCATTCGCATGAACTAATCACTAATCACTAACAAAAAATGTCCTACACTTACAAATATCCTCGCCCTTCTGTCGCAGTTGACTGTGTAATTTTCGGGCTGGATAAAACAGATTTAAAGGTATTATTGATACAACGAGGCGGTGAACCGTTCAAAAACGCTTGGGCTTTTCCTGGTGGATTTGTAGAAATGAATGAAAGTCTTAGAGATGCTGCTTTGCGTGAATTGGAAGAAGAAACTGGTGTGAAAGATGTTTTTATCGAGCAACTTTTTACTTTCGGAACACCAGGTCGTGACCCGAGAGGTCGAGTTATTAGTATTGCTTATTTAGCTTTGGTTAATTTAGACGAACATCCTGTAAAAGCAGCTTCCGACGCAAAAGAAGCACGCTGGTTTCCTTTAAATGATTTACCTGAATTAGCATTTGACCACCAAAAAATCTATGATACAGCAGTTACTCGCTTAGAGTCAAAGGTTCGTTATGAGCCATTAGGTTTTGAGTTATTACCTGAAAAATTTACACTTGGACAACTACAAGAGCTTTACGAAAAGATTTTAGGAACAACACTCAACAAACGTAACTTTAGAACAAAAATATTAGGAATGAATATTTTAAAAGAAAAAGGAAAACAAACTGATGTTCCGCATCGACCTGCAACACTTTATTCTTTTGATAAAGAAAGTTATAAAAAATTAAAAAAAGAAGGATTTATCTTTGAAATTACGATGAATCGGTAATTTAGTTTTAGTAGTTAATAGTTTAAGTAGTTCTTACGCAAGAAAAAAACTACTCAAACTATTAACTACTCAAACTACTAAACTACTTAAACTACTTAAACTAAAAAAATGACTTGGGATAAATTTGAAGATATTATCGCTTGGCAAAAAGGGCAAGATTTAGCTGAAGTTGTTTATAAACATTTTGGAAAAATTAACGATTACAGTTTTAAAGACCAGATTTGTCGAGCTTCTGTTTCTATTTCAAATAATATAGCTGAAGGTTTTGATTATGGGCAGCCAAAAATATTTGCCAAATACTTACGTATTGCTTTAGGTTCATGTGCAGAAGTTCGCTCTATGGTTTATTTAGCAAAAAGGTTGAAATTTATTAACGAGGAACAGAAAATTTATTTAATCAACCTAACTATCACGATTACAAAATTAATCAAAGGAATACTTAGGTCACTTAGGTTTTAGTTTTTTTAGTTTAAGTAGTTGATGGTTTGAGTAGTTCTTACACAAAAAACTACTTAAACTACTTAAACTACTTAAACTACTCAAACTAAAAAAATGAAAGCACTAATATTAGTTGATTTACAAAACGACTTTTGCAATTTCGGAGCGTTAGCCGTAAAAGGCGGAAATGAAGTTATTCCGATTGCAAATGAATTAATGGATAAATTTGATTTGATTGTAGCGACACAAGATTGGCATCCTGCGGATCATGAAAGTTTTGCGGCAGTTCACTATTTTCGTCAGCCAGGTCAAGTGATGAATTTACACGGTTTAGAGCAAGTTTTGTGGCCAATTCATTGTGTACAAAATACATTCGGAGCGGAGTTTGTTCAAGAATTGAATAACGAAAAAATCACTAAAATTTTTCCAAAAGGAACAGATAAAACAGTCGATAGTTATAGCGGATTTTTTGACAATGGCAAACGAGGCGATACAGGTTTACACGCTTATTTACAAGAGAAAAAGGTAACTGAAGTTTATGTAATGGGTTTAGCCTTAGATTATTGTGTCAAATTTACGGCTATTGATGCTGTCGAGTTAGGTTATAAAACGCACTTGATTGTCGATGGAACACGAGCGGTAAATCTTGAACCAAATGATGGTGAAAAAGCGGTGAATCACTTGAAATCTATCGGTGTGAATGTTGTTGATAGTTCAGTAGTTTAAGTGGTTTTAGTGGTTTTAGTAGTTTTAGTAGTTTTTTCCTTGCGTAAGAACTACTGAAACTACTTAAACTACTTTAAAACTCAATCCGCTTCAATTTATTATTTTTCAAATGCTGCCGAATAATTTTTACAACATCCAAATTATGAGCATAACGATCAATTGAATTTCTTAAATCCTCAATCGTTAACTGTTCCGTTGTATCAACGTAGCCGAAGCCTTGATATTCGCCATTTTCAATGATAATGACCGCTTGTTCCTCTTTACTTCTGGCTTGTTCCATCAAAATATAATTGCCTGTCAACTCTGGTGATTGAACTTTAGCAATCGCTGCTGTTGCCCGTTTGTTATAACTTTCAGCGTTTTCTTCATCAATACAAGCACCAAAACATTGATGCAAATGATAATGAAAACAGGCATTTGTTCCACTTCCTAAATCACATTTGTTTTGGCACAATTCAAATTCTTTTTGAATAAATCGCAACGCATTTAAGGCTTCTTCTCGTCTTTTAAATTCATAAATTAAATCCAAATCCTTTTTAGTTCGAGCAACAGAAAGGCATTTGTAGCCTTTTTCATCTACGAAAGTAAAAATACAATAGGCTTTTTTTCGAGGCTTTTGAGCCACATTATATCTTGGTAATAAAGTTTTAATTTCATGAGATTCAAAAAGTAAAGCAGCCAGCTCACTTCCTGTAACTTGATACGTAATATCATGGACTTCTTGCTGCATTCGTTCTGCTTTTTTCGTTTTTGCAGCAAAATGTTCCATGATTCTTTTTTTAATATTTATGCTTTTGCCAACATAGATAACTTCACCTTTTTGATTATGGAAATAATAAACGCCACAATCTTCTGGCAAAGCGTGTAATTGTTCCATTGTGAAATTTGGTGGTAGCTTCGCAGCATTTACGCCACGATTCACTAAAGCAACAATCGAATCTTCTGCATTTTGTTTTTTTAATATCGCTTTAAACAACTCAACCGTTGCCAAAACATCGTCCATTGCTCTATGTCGTCGTTCGACCTGAATATCCAACATATCAATCAATGAATCCAAATTATAACGTCTTCTCTTTGGAAACACTAATTTACTCAAATGTACTGTACACAACTGTTTACGACGATAAGAATAACCTAAACGAGCAAATTCTTCTCGTAAAAATCCATAATCAAAATTAACATTATGAGCAACAAAAATTGCTCCTTTCGTCATTTCAACTACGTCTTTTGCGATTTCATAAAACTTCGGAGCATCAGCGACCATTTCACTCGAAATACCTGTAATACGAGTAATATTCGGAGGAATCGAACATTCGGGATTCACCAAACTTTGGTATCTATCAACGATTTTTTCACCATCAAATAACACAATTGCGACTTCCGTAATTCGGTCACGATTGTATTTCACACCAGTTGTTTCTAAATCTACAATTGCATACATTTCGCAAAATAGTGATATTTTTTTATTAAAAAAAACGGTTGACGGTTGATCACCGAGGTTTCGGGACAAGCAATTACTTCGCTGACGGTTGACAGAATATAATTTTCTTACGAAAATTACAAAAGCCACAACGCAAAATGCGTTGTGGCTTTTTTGTAAAAATCGTCAGCGAAGCGGCTGTTTAAACACCTAAATCTTTCAAAATAGCGTCTAAACGATTATCCAAAACGACTTTTACTTTATCGTAATCTGCTTTATTTTCTAATACTGTATTCACGCTACAATAGAATTTTACTTTCGGTTCTGTTCCAGAAGGACGAGCCGAAATAATGCTACCATTTTCAGTAAAGAACTGTAAAACATTAGAAGAAGGCAAGTCGATTTTTTCAACACTTCCATCAAGCATATTCTTAGATTCGCTGGTCAAATAATCTTTTACCATCGTTACTTTTGAACCACCTAAAGTTACAGGAGGCGTTTCACGCAATGATTTTAACATCGCCTGAATTTCGTCCGCACCTTTCTTTCCTTCACGTTTCAACGAAACCAAACGTTCTAAATAGAAACCATATTTTTGATAAGCATCTAATAAGGCTTCATACATACTACTGCCGTTATCTTTGTGGTAAGCCACCATTTCTGCCAACATCGCACAAGCGACAACAGCATCCTTATCTCTTGCGTGTTCACCGACTAAATAACCATAACTTTCTTCGCCACCAGCTAAAAAATAACGTTCGCCTTCCAGCTTCGTCATCATATCACCGATATATTTGAAACCCGTCAACACATTAAAACAATCTACCCCTTTTGCTGCTGCAATAGCGTCAATCATGTAAGTTGTCACGATTGTTTTAACAATATATTCTCTATCAGAAAGTTTTCCAGCTTTTTCCCAAGCTTCCAAAACATATAAAATCAACATCGAAGCCGCTTGATTTCCATTCATCAAGACAAACTCACCATCTGTATTTTTTACAGCGATTCCTACTCTATCAGCATCAGGATCTGTTGCCATTAATAAGTCTGCATCGATTTCTTTGGCTTTCGCCAAACCTAAGGTTAGTGCTTCTTTTTCCTCTGGATTTGGATAAACGACTGTTGGGAAATTTCCATCATAAGTCATTTGTTCTTCTACTAAAGTCACGTTCTCAAAACCATAACGTTCCAAAACAGGCGGAACAGAAACACCACCAGTTCCATGAATCGGAGAAAAGACGATTTTTAAATCTTTCTGACGTTTAATTACGTCTTTAGAAATAGACAAAGCCGTCAACGCATCATAGAATTTTTCATCTATTTCAGTACCAATAACTTCTACTAAATCTGTATTTCTATTAAATTTAATATCATCAATCGAAGCAATTTTTTGAACCTCGTCCATTACTGCTTTATCTTCTGGCGACACTAATTGACAACCATGTTTGTCATAAGCTTTGTAGCCATTATACTCTTTCGGATTGTGAGAAGCAGTCAACATCACACCACCGTGACAACCTAATTCACGAATCGCAAAAGATAACTCTGGTGTTGGACGTAGACTATCAAAATAATAGACTTTGATGCCATTTGCTGAAAAAATATCGGCTGTAAATCCTGCAAAAACATCAGAATTGTTACGACAATCATGAGCAATCACTACTTTGATTTGTGCTTCATCAGCATATTTTTCTAATAAAAAATTAGAAAAACCTTGTGTTGCTTTTCCTAAAGTATATTTATTTACACGATTAGAACCAACACCCATGATGCCTCGCAAACCACCAGTTCCAAATGCTAAATCTTTATAAAATCCATCTGTCAACCAGTCAGCATCTTCATTTTCGATACGTTGGCGAATTTCAGTTTTTGTGGCGTCATCATAGTTACCATCTAACCATTCTTGTATTTTTGTCACTAAAGTTGGTTCTAATCCTTTCATATTTTTAATTTCAATGATTTGTATTTATTGTTTTAATGAAATTCAGGCAAATTTAAGTGCATTTGTGTTGAGAATCAAATTAAATAATTGTGATTTTAATAATTTTACGTATTTGAACAAAAGCGGCTTAATAAATATAAAATGCAACATTCAATAAATACAAAAAACCGCCAAACGAAATGGAAATCGTTTGACGGCTTTTTATTAAATAATCAATATTCAAAAAACTAAGCCTGAACCATTGCCATTCCAAGTTTCATATATTCGCCTGATTCTAAGCGATCACGAACCGCTTTGAAAGCAATGATTGTTTCTTCAATATCTTGCATCGTATGTGCTGCCGTCGGAATCAAACGCAACAACAACATTCCTTTTGGAATAACTGGATACACCACCATTGAGCAGAAAATACCATGATTCTCACGAATGTCTTTCACTAATGCCATTGCTTCCTCTGTCGAACCACTTTTCAAATAAACTGGTGTGACACAAGAGTTTGTATTTCCTATATCGAAACCTGCTTCACGCAATCCACCTTGTAAAGCACGAACATTTTCCCACAACTTTTCACGTAATTCTGGCATTGTGCGAATCATGTCTAAACGCTTTAAAGCACCTTCAACGACTGGCATTGCCAATGATTTTGCGAACATTTGAGAACGCATATTATATTTCAGATAATCCACAACGAATTTTTTCCCCGAAACAAATGCACCGACAGAAGCCATTGATTTTGCGAAAGTAGCGAAATAAACATCAATGTCATCTTGAACACCTTGTTCTTCACCTGCACCACGACCATTTGCACCTAACGTACCAAAACCGTGTGCATCATCAACCATTAAACGGAAGTTATACTTTTTCTTCAATTCAACGATTTCTTTCAATTTTCCTTGCTCGCCACGCATTCCGAAAACACCTTCTGAAATTACTAAAATTCCACCACCAGTTGTCTCAGCCGTTTTAGTAGCACGTTTTAGGTTTTTCTCTAAGCTTTCTACATCGTTATGATTATAGGTATAACGTTTTCCAAAGTGTAAACGCACACCATCAATGATACATGCATGTGTATCACGATCATAAACAATAACATCATTCTTAGATACTAAAGCATCGATAATAGATATAACTCCTTGATAACCGAAGTTTAATAAAAATGCTGCTTCTTTTTGAGAAAACTCAGCACATTCTGCTTCTAACTGCTCATGCAAATGTGTATGACCTGACATCATACGAGAACCCATTGGGTAAGCCATTCCCCATCTTGCTGCTGCTTCTGCATCAACTTTTCTAACTTCTGGGTGATTTGCTAAACCCAAGTAGCTGTTTATACTCCAACAGATGTATTCTTTTCCTTGGAACATCATGCGGTTTCCTAACTCACCTTCTAATTTTGGAAACACAAAATAACCTTCAGCCCATTTTGCATAACTTCCAATTGGTCCCATGTCTCTTTCTAATCTATCAAAAATATCCATCGTATGATTTTTTTATAGTTGTACCACAATTTACAATAGGTAATTTGAAATACAGTTTTAAATTTAGTTTGAGAATTTTTGTATAATTAATTAAAAACGCAAAAATACATCTTGCAAATCGCATTTTATTATAAAACAGATATTTCTTTTAGATTTTGACTTTTTTAGGTAGAAAAAAGGATACATATGTTACATTGATTACACCACAAAAAATCATTTTTTGGCTCTTTTGTAGTTAATGATAAGTTCTCGAAGCGAAATAAAATGCTTCTTTTATAAAAAAATCTTTCAAGAATTGAAAACCATTTTTCATACAAAACAATTTTGAATAACATAATTTAGATTATTTTGAGATTATTATATCATTTTAAATGATAAAACGATACATTATTTTGAGTATTATTCCAGATATAAAAACCGATTTTTTCTACATTAAGGGCTAAAAGTGTTAAAATTTTCTTATAAAGACTACATCATAAGTACATCAACAACTTTTTGACTCCAAATTTTGTGTAAATACTGATTTAGTTTATAAATTTGATGAAATTATTTTATTAACATTTAAATACAGAATATAATGATTAAAAATTACTTATTAACTTTCGCTTTTATTTTGAGTGTTGTAGCTGTACAAGCTCAATTAGCTGGAACAACTTGGAAAATGAAACCTGCTGCTGGTGCTTTAGCTGTAGGGCCAACACAAGGAGCTGCTGATTGGTGGTCTAATGATGATGATGCTGTAACTACAAGAGCTTGTTACTTTGATGACGTATATGTTTTCAATGCAGATGGTTCTTTCACAAATCAATTAGATGCAGACACTTGGTTAGAAACTTGGCAAGGTACTGCAGAAGGTTGTGGTGCTCCTGTTGCTCCTCATGATGGTTCTGCTACTGCGACTTGGGCTTATGATGCTACAGCTGGTACAGTTACTATCACAGGTACAGGTGCTTATTTAGGTCTTCCTAAAGTACATAATACAGGTGAGCTTGCTGCTCCTGGTGATGCAGTTGCTTCTATCACTTATTTGGTATCATTTGCCGTAGGTGATTCTGCAATGACAATTGATATTAATTATGGTCCTAGTGATAGTGAAGGATGGTGGCGTTATGAAATGACAAGAGAAAGTACTACAAGTACGGATGTTGTTTTAAATCAAAATGCTTTTGAAGTATTTCCAAATCCTGCTGTTGATCAATTTACAATCAACTTTGATGAAGCAATCTCTACATCTGCTAATTTAAGCATTTATGACTTACAAGGTAAATTAGTTAAGCAAGAAATTATTACTAATCAGCAAACGGTTGTAGCTACTGATGACCTGAAAACTGGTTTGTATATTATTCGTGTTGATAGCGAAGCAAAAAGCTATGTTCACAAATTATCAATTGTTAAGTAAGTAAATTATTTATTTAAATAATAATTGATTGATTCAAATCAAAAGCTAATCTTGGCATTTATGCATAAGATTAGCTTTTGTTATTTGTATAAAGTCGTTTATGAATTTCAGTCATTTATAAAAAAGAGAGATTTAAAAAGGCTTTTAAGTACATTACCAAAAGTAATCACGTATTCTAACTCGTACTTTTTCCGTTCTACTTCATTAAAAAATATTCATGTAACTCGGCTATATTCACATTTTTTAAAATCGTAAAACAAAAAAAGCTTGTGCTGAACTCGTTTCAGTAACTTCGTTATAA
>JBGCFH010000016.1:0-53652 GCA_045106825.1 Saprospiraceae bacterium
CAAAAATTGTCAATAAACCAAAAAAATAATTTTGTTAATGAAAAATCTGCGTGAATCTGCGAAATCTGCGTGAGATGATTGTTTTGCAAGGCAAAACGTAATATTTTCATTTTTAAGTTTAATATCAGCGAAACATGAATAATAAATAAAAGTAGTTCATGAAGTTTTCTATTGTAGTCGTATTTTTATTAGGTTTTACAGCCGTTTTTGCTCAACCAAATCGGGAGGCATTAGCTTTACAAGATGAAGAACAATTTGATTTATCTTTCTTTTTTCAATATCAAGATGAAGCGGTTTTTACCGTAACATTTGCTCGGGAGGATAATCTGGATAATATTCGAATTACACATTCCGAATGCCAGAGAAATGAGCTTATCTATGACCGACAGATAGCTGACCGATATGTGTACGATCAACTGTTAGATTTTTTGCAAAATATTAATATCACGAGCTTTCAGCCGACTCAAAACGAACAAGACCTTAATGCAAAATTACGAGTGCAAGGTTCGATAAATATTCAACGGACTTGGACGGTAAATGCTTTTGTCTTCTTATATAATCCTAATAATATCGGTGATGAAAATCAAATTTTGAAATATATTGTTGATGTTTTGAAGGATAATTCAAACGATAATTGTAGTAAAAAAATGACAGAACAGCTTGAAAAATATGTGGAAGGAACAGAATAATTAATGATTTTTTTTACAAAAAAATTAATCCATATCTTTTTATATCATCTATGTTTTTTTTTATTAAGGCTTTGCTTTTTAATTAATTATAAATTAAAATTATTTCAATTTGTTTAAAAAATGATTTATTTGACTTATTTTGCCAAAAAGTTTAATACGATATTTTCGATATATTATGTTATATGAAAAGTGAGCATTTGGAAATAGAATTGATTGAGCGTTTTCAAAATAAAAAACTAACAAATGAAGAACGCAAATTTTTTTATCAGCGATTATTAGAAGATGAAAAGTTTGCGAAAACTGTACAGTTACAGTTGAATATTACGGAGGAAATTGATACATTTTGGACAAATAATATGATTACAAAAATCGAAGAATGGGAAAAGATAGAACAACGACAACATTCTGAAAAAGTAATCTCTACTGTAATGTCAGAAACTATATCTAAAGAAGTATCAATCAAATCTAAACCTGTAAAAATCCCCCAAAACATTAAAAATATCAAACAAGGAAAAAAACAAAGTTGGTTCAAATACATAATAATAGTTTTAATTCTTTTGAGTATTATTATTGGTGTTTGTTGGTATTTATTTCTACCAAAAGAACCGGTAGATTTATTTGCGAAAAATTTTGAGTCTTATGAAGATGTTATTGAGAATCATAGTGCAGAGGATAGCGATTTGTTGACACTTGCGATGGGTGCTTATGAAGAAAAGTATTATTCGGTTGCAATGATTACGTTGAAACGGTTTCTAAATGAAGTAGATGAAATTTCGCCTGAAAACAAAACAGCAGCAGAGTTTTACTTAGCGGTTTCTAATTTAGGAACTGGTAATGCAAATACGGCAAAACGTCAGTTTGAAACTATTCAAACAGATGAAAATAATCCGTTTCAACAACAAGCAGATTGGTATATTGCATTAGCAAATATCAAAACGGATAATGTTACAAAAGCAAAAATAGCACTTTCAAAAATACAAACGAACCCAAATCATACTTATCATAAGCAAGCAACAGAATTACTCAAGTCGTTGGAGTGACAAGACTTCAATAGTTTTTGAATAGTTTTTGAATAGTTTTTGAAAAAAAATAATAAAATTGTACTATCTTACTAACTGAAATCTTATCTTTGTATTAAGTTATTAGCAATAATACTATTTCAAAAAAATTATGTCGACATAAAATTGTCCATACTATATAAAAATAGTATTAAACCTTTCTGAATAATTATTCCGAAAGGTTTATTTTTTTATCCCCTTTCCATTTTTATATATTCCCTTTAATTTTGTAATTTCAGTCCATTATAATAATCTTTCAATACTAATATTATGGCTTATATTGTTACTTCCGATTGTCACAAGTGTAAATACACAGATTGCGTTGCTGTTTGTCCTGTAGATTGTTTTTATGAATTAGATACAATGTTAGTGATTCATCCTGATGAATGCATTGATTGTGGTGCTTGTGAACCAGAATGTCCTGCGGAGGCAATTTACGATGAACCTGACTTACCTCAAAAATTTGAATTTATGATTGAATTAAATGCTGTTGCATCAGGTGCAATACCAAATAACAAAGGATATATAAATATTCCAAAAGAACCAGAAGTTATTTCGGAGATGAAAGATCCTCATCCAAATGCAGATAACAATCAATATGATAAAATTAATGAAGTGAAGCAGTTTTTTGGAATGTAAATTTATTAACTATATTCTTAAATAATATTCTTTTCAGTTTCCATTAAAATTACTTAAAACCATGTAAATTTGCTGTGTTTATAAACTGATTTATTGCTAAATAAATATTTAGTAATTCAACAATAATATATATGAAATTAGTATCGTATAATTTAAATGGTATTCGAGCAGCAGTCAAAAAAGGATTAGTCGATTGGATAGCAGAAAATGATTTTGATTTTGTCGGAATTCAAGAAACGAAAGCTTGGGAAGTTGATATTCCAAAAGAATTGTTTGAAGCAATTGGTTACAAAACTTATTGGTATTCTGCACAAAAAAAAGGTTACAGTGGCGTTGGAATTTTGTCGAAAGTCGAACCTGATAAAGTTGAAGTTGGTTGTGGATTTGAATTATATGATTATGAAGGTCGAGTGATTCGTGCAGATTATGGTGATTTGACAGTTTTATGTATTTATTTTCCTTCTGGTTCTTCTGGAAGTGAGCGTCAAGGTATTAAAATGCAGTTTCTGACCGATATTCAAAATTGGGTAAATGAACTACGGAAAGAACGTCCAAAATTGATTATCATGGGCGATTATAATGTCGCTAATAAAAAAATTGACGTTTATAATCCTGACAAAGCACACAAGTCTTCTGGCTTTTTACCCGAAGAGCGAGACTGGTTAGATGCTTGGTTTAAAGATGGATTTGTTGATGCTTTTCGATATAAAAATCCCGAAAAGCAAGAATTTTCGTGGTGGTCATATCGTCGGAGTAATCGTCAATATAATAGAGGTTGGCGGATTGATTATCAATCAGTTTCAGAAAATATGAAGGACAATATTAAAGAATGTTATCAAATGACAGATATTGTACATTCTGACCATTGTCCTGTTTATTTAGATATTGTAGTTTAAGTAGTTTAAGTAGTTTAAGTAGTTTACTTAGTTTAAGTAGTTGTGATTTATAGAATCACAACTACTTTTATTTTTATGCAACAGCATAACTTTCTAAAATCTGTTCTGCGTGTGTTTTTGATTTTACTTTTTTAAAAATACGTTCTATTGTTCCGTTTTCTCCGATAACAAAGGTTGTACGATGTAAACCATCATATTCTCTTCCCATAAACTTTTTGTGTCCCCAAACACCATAAGATTTAATCACTTCTAATTCGGTATCTGCAAGTAATGGAAATGGTAAACTGTGTTTATTAATGAAGTTTTGATGTTTTTTCTGAGAATCTGGGCTTACGCCAATAATTTCAAATCCTTTCGATTTTAGCAATGTTTCATTATCTCGAAGATTACAAGATTCTACCGTACACGTTGGTGTATTATCTTTTGGATAAAAGTATAAAACTAACTTTTTTCCTTTGTAATCACTTAATTTAATCGTATTTCCGTTTTGGTCTAAACCTTCAAAGGTTGGTGCTTTGTCACCTTCATTTAAGTGTGTAATCATTGTTTGAGTTTCTTTATTTTTTTAGAATTTCGTTTCTATAGTAGCACAAGTATTTCTGCCTGTGTTTGTGTATTACATTACAGGCAGGAATGCCTGTGCTACTTATAACATTCTATTTTTATAAATGTTGACCGTTATAAATAACAAAGCGTTGAATATTTCAAAAATATTCAACGCTAAAATTATATAGTTTTAAACATATTTTATCTAAACAAAAAGAAATACAACGCTAAAACAATTAATACTGCAATAATTATAAAATAACCACGCATCAATAATTTATCTCTTTTGATTCGAGCCGAAAGCTCATTGATTTCCTCTTTTAGCTCCAAACCTTGAATAATTTTATCAATTGAAGATTCTGTATTGACTGCAAAAACGGAGTTTTTAATAATATAATCAACTGCACCTTTTTTCAATACGTCAACTGCAACAGAAACATTATCTTGTGATGATAACATTGCGACTTGTGAATCTGGAGCGTTTTCGACTATTTTCAACAGAGTTTCCAAGCCATTCATGGCATCTTCTTTCTCTGTATCCATATGATAATCCAATATTATTATATCGGGTTTTTTATCTAAGTTTTCCATACAACCTTCTCCTGAAGAGTAAGAATAGATTTCTAAATCTTCACGGTCTTTGAGCTTAAACTCTAACATTCGACGAACCATCGCTTCATCATCAACAAGAAAAACTTTATATATTTTACGACTCATTTTTGGTGTAGTAGTGTTTTTATAGTAAATATTCAGCTATATTATTTTAAAAATTGATTCTCTTTTTTCAATTGTTTTAATTTAGCACTCAAATCGTCAACTCGTTTGTCTCGACGTTTGTAGCGTAAAAATACTAATATTTGTGTACTCGCTGACCCAACAAACAAAATTAAAACGCCTAAAAGTAAAGAATCTGAATTTGCAAAAGCAATTACTGTAATAACTAACGCAATGTTAATGGTATATAAGGCAATACTTGCGGTCTTATGAGTAACTCCCGAATCCAAGAATTTGTGATGAATATGATTTCTATCAGGTGCAAATGGAGAGCGTCCATCTAATATACGAACAATCATGACTCGCAAAGTATCCATAACAGGAATAAAAATAATTCCTAAAACAACAATTGGTGGAGAAATTATTTCTAAAGCACCACTTTTAGCACTTGTATTCATAAATATGATGGATAAAATAGAAACTGTTAAGCCTAACAATAAGGAACCAGTATCACCCATAAATATCTTTTTAGGGTAACTACTAAAATTATACCTTAAAAATGCTAATAACGCACCACCAATTGCAAAAGCTAAAATGGCATACTCATATTGCTCATAAACATACATCAATGCCCCGAAAGTCAAACAGTTAATTCCACCTAAACCACCTGCTAATCCATCAATACCATCAATTAGATTAAAAGCGTTTGTGATACCGACTATAAATAAAACGGATAATCCGTAGCTTAAATACACATAACTATCGTTTAGTTCATGAATTCCAAAAATACCATGAAGGTCTGTTATTCTAATATCTCCTGCAACAAGTATACAGGCAACACCAATCTGAATAGCGAGTTTAGGTAAAGCATTCATGATAATTAAATCATCTTTCAATCCCATGAAAAACAATATCAAGTAAGAAGTTAAGATATATTTGTAGCCAATCATAGCTAATGTCTCAGGAGTTGACCAGATTGTAAAAGAAATCAATACACCAATAAAGATACCGACACCTCCCAAGCTTGGAATTTGGCGAGTGTGTACTTTTCTTTCATCCGGAATATCGAATAAATTTTTTTTATAGGCAATATCAAGAATAGAAGGAATTGATATATAAGTTATTATAAACCCTGTTAAAAAAACCAATCCAAGTTGTATTAAATTAGCATCCATGTTGTTTTTTGTTATTTTTAGAGCAATCTTCGTATCAAATGTAAAAGATTGTGACATCTTATCCCAATAGATGATGTAAAAATATAAATATCCTTTTAGAATTGTAGATTAATATCAATCATTAAAATACCTTTTCAAATTTTTAGCTATATTTGAATGTCATGTGACTTACTCCTTAAAATATTCAAATATCTATTCAACCATTAAATATACGAAAACACCAAATGTGATTTTCATCTAAATTATGACAAAAAAGAAAGATAAATTAGCAATTATTGGAACAGTAGGAATCCCCGCTCGATATGGTGGTTTTGAAAGTTTAGTAGAAGAATTAGTAAAATATCTTCACGATGACTTTGATATTACGATTTATTGTAGTGGAAAATTTTACAAAAAAGAAGAACGTCTCGAAACATATAATGGTGCGAAATTGAAATATATTCCATTACAAGCAAACGGTTTTCAAAGTATTCCTTATGATATTTACAGTATTTTTCATGCTGCGTTTAAAGCCGATATTTTATTGATATTGGGTGTTTCTGGTTGCTTAGTTTTACCATTTGTGAAGTTCTTTTCTCGCAAACGTTTTTTTGTCAATATTGATGGAATAGAATGGAAACGAGATAAATGGGGAAAAGGGATTAAAACATTTCTACGATATTCAGAAATATTTGCAGTGGAAGTAGCGGAAGATATTATTACAGACAATGAAGTTATTAGAAAGTATTTAAAACATACCTACAATTATAATAGTAATTTGATAGAATATGGAGGAGATCAAGCGACACATATTCCGATTACAGATGAAGCTATTGAAAAATATCCTTTTTTAGCAGGAAAATATTTATTTAGTGTTTGTAGAATCGAGCCTGAAAATAATATTCATATTATTTTAGAAGCTGTTCAACAACAATCTAAATACCCGTTAGTGATAGTTGGAAATTGGAACAATAGCGATTATGGAAAATCATTGAAAGAAAAATATAGCTCTGAACATATTCAACTACTTGATCCAATCTACGAACCAATTGCCTTAAATACGCTTCGTTCTAATTGTTATTTATATCTACATGGCCATAGTGCTGGTGGTACAAATCCATCTTTAGTAGAAGCTATGAATCTGGCATTACCGATTGCTGCTTTTGATGTAGGTTATAATCGAGAAACAACGGAAGATAAAGCGTTGTACTTCAAAAGAGCAAAAAAATTAATCCAAATTATAGAAAACTTTGATGATGAAAAACGACAAGATTATTCCGAGGAGATGTTATCAATAGCCAAACGTCGATACACATGGAAAGTCATTGCTTCCAAATATGGGAAAATGATGTCTAAGGATATTATAACAATGAAAGGTTAATCTAATGAATATGAAATATATACTTATAATACTCTGAATATATTGCTAATAAATAAATTGATTGCACTAATCCTTATTGTCAAATGAATATATTTTATAAAAACACAATAGATTAACATAATGTGACATGGAAATTGTTATAAAATAATAGATTTGTATTCCAAAAAATTGTATAATAATTCAAGGTATTATAATATACCGATTTTAAACACACACATACCATGAGAAAGCTATTGATATTGCTATTCTTTTTTTGTTTTTTTTATCAAGTTAACGGTCAGTTAGTATTAACGATTGCTGGCGAACTGGATAGTGTTGGAGCATTAAATGGGCCTGCATTGCAAGCACATTTTAACAATCCTCATGGCGTTGCTGTTGATGGATTAGGAAATATTTATATTGCAGATAGATTTGGGCATCGTATTAGAAAAATCACACAAGGAGGAACAGTTTCAACCTTAGCAGGTTCTGGCAATACAGGTTCTGTTGATGGTAATGGAACAGCGGCCGAATTTAATGAACCTTGGGGTTTATGTGCCGATTCAGTAGGCAATGTTTATGTCGCAGATACTCGAAACAACCTAATTCGAAAGATTGATGTAAACGGCAATGTTACAACATTTGCAGGAACAGGAAACTTTGGATCGTCAAATGGATCATCATTGTCATCTACTTTTGGAAATCCTACTGGAATTGAAATAGATGAAAGTACAGGAATTATTTATGTTGCCGATCACTTAACGCACATTATTCGCAAAATTGATCCTGCTGGTAATGTTTCTACGATTGCAGGAACGGCATTTTTAACAGGAACAGCAAATGGACAAGGTTCAGCCGCAAGATTTAATCGACCTTATGGTCTAACCTTAGATCATAATGGAGATATTATAGTAGCAGATGAATGGAATCATCTAATTCGTAGAGTAACGCCAACAGGTTTTGTCACTACTATTGCAGGAGATAATACTGTCGGTAGTCAAGATGGAACAGGCACAGCGGCATCGTTTAATTATCCTTGGGATGTAGCAATTGATGATAATGGTGATATGTTTATTGTAGATGGATTTAATAATATTATTCGTCGCATTACACCTGCAAATGTTGTGACAACTTATGTTGGGACAGCTGGAACATCGGGAGCAAATGATGCTACTGGACCTTTAGCTTCTTTTAATGGTGCAACAGGAATTGCTTATTATAGTGGTACAAACGAATTATATGTAGCAGATGCCTACAATGAATTAGTCCGTAAAATTGTCGATTTAAATATTCAATCCGTTAGTTTACAATTAACCGTAGGTACAAGTAATGTTATTTGTGAAGGAGATTCGATTGGTTTTCGTGCAGCACCTGAAATATACAATACGTATAATTTTTTTATTGATAATGCTTTAGTACAATCATCATCAAGTGAATTTTTTGTAACGAATACACTAACCGCAGGAAATTACTTACTAAGGGTCGAAGCGACTGACAATAGTGGGAATACAATTATATCATCTGATGTATTTATACAAGTGCTCCCTAAGCCAAATGCTTCAATCACAATTGTTGGTGATACAACATTTTTTGCAGGTGATTCTGTAAGTTTAATTGCTTCGGCCGGAAATAGTTATTTATGGAGTAACGGTGAAACAACGGGGGCAATAACAGTCTTTACAGGTGGACCATATTGGGTAGATGTAACTAATTCAAATGGTTGTACAGGTCGTTCTGACATAGTTAATGTTAATGTAACTCAATTTTCTCCTAATCCAATTATTACAATTATTGATGGTGCAATATCAGTTTCGGCAGACAGCTCAGTCGCTACTGTTTGTTATGGAGATACAGCCATACTTCGTTCCAGTTATAATACAGGTAATCAATGGTTTAAAGATGGTTTTCCCATCAGTGGAGAAACTAATATTGATATTAATGTTTTTGAATCCGGAGAATATCAAGTACAAGTCGTAGATACTTTAGGGTTTACATTATTTTCTAATACGATTGATGTAGTCATACTCCCTAAACAAATTATCAACTTCGGAGCAGCACCAACTGCTGCTGCACCTAATACTGAAATTACTTTCTCTTCAGAAGTTTCGAATAATGTAACCAATTATTTTTGGAGTTTTGATGATGTTAATTCGGGTATAGACAATTTTTCTAATGAATCGAACCCGACTCATACTTACGCTGAATTAGGAACTTATACAGTTACCTTAATTACTTCTGATTTAATCGGTTGTAGTGATACCTTAATACGAGAAAATTATATCAACATTACATCTGACGGACAAAGTGGTGGTGGACAAGGTGGTGGACAAGGTGGAAACCCAGGACAAGGTGGCGATGGTTCAGTCTTTATTCCATCTGCTTTTTCACCAAATGGCGATAATACAAATGATATTTTCTTTGTTCGAGGAGCAAACATTGTTGATATGGAAATGGCTATTTATAATCAATGGGGAGAACGATTGTTTTTTTCTGATGACCAAAATATCGGTTGGGATGGAACATATAGTGGACGAGAGGTACAATTAGGGACTTATGTGTATATCGTTCGACTAACCTTAACGGACGGAACAGAAGAAACCCTAAAAGGACATGTAACAGTATTACGATAAATTAATTTTTTAAGAAACTGCTCTCAAATCATAATAGGTTTTATAGGTTTTGAGAGCTGTTCCTTTTTATCATATTCTAATGAAAAAAATATTCACCATTATTATAATGTTAGCTGTATCAATGGCGACAATAGCACAAGATGCACATTATTCTTTATATCAATATGCACCTTTATACTTAAATCCTGCCTTCACAGGACAAATGAATAGCGACAACCGTTTAGTGTTGAATTATCGTAACCAATGGATGGAAATCGCTCCGCCTTATCGAAATATTGGTGTATCATATGATAAAAAGACAAAAGCCGGTGGCTGGGGAATTTTACTCAATCAAAATGATGCTGGTGACGCAAGTCTAAAACATACAAATGTTTACTTCAACTATGCCGTTGGACGACAATTGACAGAAAGGCATCATATTTCATTAGGCGGACAAGGTGGATTGACGCAAAAACGTTTTGATCCAACTGCTTTTTCTTTTGATAGTCAATATGGTACAAATGGCTATGATCCGACATTAGATAATCAAGAAAATTTTACTCGAACATCTATTTTAGCACCCGATTTTAACATTGGTTTTGCATATCAATTATTACCAAATATAAGTAGTAAAATTAGCGGTGAAGCTGGATTTGCTTTTTCTCATGTAAATACACCAGATATTGCATTTACAGAAGGAGTGCAAGAAGATTTACCAATGAAACGATTGCTTCATGCTCGATTAAATTATACCGTAAATGACAAATTGACTTTAAGCCCAAGAGTTTTGGGAATGAATCATTATACTGCAACTGAATTGACTTATGGTGTATTAGGCAAGTATACTCTTTCTCCAACAACAGCTTTGAATTTTGGTATTGATATTCGTCAAGATGATGCTTTTGTTTTTACAGGTGGAATTGAGCGAAATAATGTCATTATTGCCGCAAGTTTTGATGCAACAAGTTCTAATTTACAATCTTCTGTCAATAATCAAGGCGGTTTTGAGGTGGCTTTGATTTATTTATTTGATAAAAACGGTACAACTCGACCAAAACCTTTTAACAATAATGGAGATAGAGATGGCGATGGCGTTTTAGATAAAGTTGATAAGTGTCCAGATGTGCCTGGTTTAGTCCGTTTGGAAGGTTGTCCAAATGGCTCTAATGGTGACAGAGACGGTGATGGCGTTTTGGATAAAGTTGATAAATGCCCGGATGTTCCTGGTTTAGTTGGCTTAGAAGGTTGTCCTAACGATGATAATAATAATGATCGTGATGGAGACGGAATTGTAAATGAAAAAGATAAATGCCCAGATGTTCCTGGTGTTTTCCGTTTAGAAGGTTGCCCGGAGAATGGCCCAGCTCAACCAGTAGGAAAAGATACTGATGGCGATGGTGTTTTTGATGATATTGATTTGTGTCCAAAAGTACCTGGTTTGCCGCAGTATCGTGGTTGTAATGATTACGATAAAGATGGGGTTTATGACAATATTGATGTTTGTCCACGTATTTATGGTGATGCATCTAATTATGGTTGTCCTATCAATGATAGAAATTTGGATAGTGATGGTGATGGTATTTTGGATAAAGATGATAAATGTGTTTACTTAAAAGGTTCACCTGAATTAAATGGTTGTCCTGATAGTGATAAAGATGGTATTTCTAATATTGATGATGAATGTCCATTCATTAAAGGGCCAAAAGCAAATAATGGTTGTCCAGTTCAACCAACCTCAACACCTCAAAATAACACACCAGTAAGTACGAATGTACCAACCGAAATTTCAATTGATATAGTAGAATTTGATTTGGATAAATCATTTATTCGTGAATATTATAAACCGATGTTGAATCGTGTAGCGAATATTATGCAACAAAATCCATCGTATAAAATTATGTTGGTCGGACATACCGACTTTGAAGGTTCTGCGACTTATAATTATCAATTAGGTCAACGTCGTTCGATGGCAGTTCGTGATTATTTGATTCGTAAAGGTGTTTCACCAAACAATATTCAAATATCCAGTTATGGTGAAGCAAATCCTAAAGATTCTAACAATACAAATGAAGGTCGTCAACGAAATCGTCGTACAGAGATAATTATTATGGATAATTATAATTTCTCAAAATACAGTACGCAACCAGATAGGAATTAAAGAACGGTAGACGGTCGTTCCTCGCTTGATGAGAAATAAAAACCACAAAGTCATTAAGAACATCAAGTTTATACTTCGTTCTTTTTGTAACTTTGTGGTTTTATAATTAAATGGTCGTTAGAGATTGATAGGTATAAATAGTAGTTTTAAGTACTAATTACTAAAATTTAAGTTTTCGAGGTAAAAAATAGAATTGTGGCAGAAAATAGAAACTTTGTTGATTACGTAAAAATTTGTTGTCGTTCAGGAAAAGGTGGCGGAGGTTCGGCACATTTGTATCGGGATAAGTTGACTTCAAAAGGTGGTCCTGATGGTGGCGATGGTGGTCGAGGTGGACACATCATTTTGCGTGGCAATAAGCAGATGTGGACATTATTACCATTAAAATACAGAAAACACGTAATCGCTGGTGATGGCGGTGTTGGTAGTGGAAGCCGTTCGTCGGGAAGTAATGGCGAAGATATTATATTAGACGTTCCTTTAGGTACAATTATCAAAGATTTTGAAACAGGAATCGTTGAAATGGAAATCACTGAAGATGGTCAAGAAGTTATTGTTGTTGCTGGAGGTCGTGGTGGTTTAGGAAATTTTCATTTTAAATCAGCAACAAATCAAACGCCTCGTTATGCTCAATCTGGTGAAGAAGGAAAAGAAGAATGGAAGATTTTAGAGTTAAAAGTCTTGGCAGATGTTGGTTTAGTCGGTTTTCCAAATGCAGGAAAATCCACTTTTCTATCCGTTGTAACGGCTGCAAAACCTAAGATTGCTAATTATGCTTTTACAACCTTAACACCAAATTTAGGGATTGTCCAATATCGTGGCTATAAGTCGTTTATTATTGCGGATATTCCAGGGATTATTGAAAAAGCACATGAAGGTAAAGGACTTGGACATCGCTTTTTGAGACATATCGAACGAAATTCTACTTTGCTATTTATGATTGCTGCCGATACGGAAAGCATTACGAAAGAATATCAAATTCTACTCAACGAATTGGAAATGTATAATCCTGAATTATTGGATAAACCAAGAATTTTGGCGATTACAAAAGCCGATTTAATTGATGAAGAATTAAAGGAGTTATTATTACCTGATATTCCGAAAAAAATTCCACATTTATTTATTTCTTCTGTCGCTCAAATCGGTTTGGTAGAACTTAAAGATTTGCTTTGGAAAACACTAAACAAAGAGGTGAAAGAAGAAGATGATAATAAAAAAACAAGTTTAGATTGGTAAAATATAAGTAGTAAGTAATAGGTAGTAAATAGATTTACTTAAGTATTTCGGCATATGATTTTTTATAAATCTCTGATTCGCAATTATTTATAAATCATGTGAAATCCTGTCAATTCTGTCGAATTACTTAAGTAATAAGTATTTGTTACTTATATCTTACTGCCTACGATTTAAAATACTTAAAATCAAATGAGCAGAATTATATTAGTTATTTTAGTTTTAATCATTGGTTTCTCGAATTGTAAACCAAGAGAGTCTACGGTTGAAGAAACAGAACATGCAATAAAACAAGCGACACAACAAGAAGTCGCTGCACAACTACAAGCTCCTGAAAAACACATAAAAATAGAAGAAAGGGCTGATTTATCATTTTTATTAAAAATGAATGGTGAATATCCAAACAAGACTAATTTGTTTGAAAATGAACCAATGAAAACTCGTTTGGAAAATATTATGGGTGGAAAATATCAACTTTTTTTACAACGTATGGAAGTTCAGACACCAATTAAAATTTATGATAATCTTGTTTTTATTGGAGGTTTTATGGAAGGGAAGCAAGGCAAAGAGGAAGCTGCAATTGTTGTTGATGTTCCCCAAAATTTGATTTGGTGCTTGATTTATGAAAATGGAAAAGATATGAATATCTTTAAAGATGATAGAGATGTACAAATGCCAAATTTATTTATTCTTAAAATAAAAGACTTGGCAAATTAAGAAATCGTTGAGAATGGATAATTGTATTTAATTTTCAATTATCCATTCTCAATGAGTCATTTTAATTACTACCCAAAAAAGTCGCAGAATCCATAATCATTTTCAAACGCTGAAGGTACTTACGTTTACTTTGTTCAGGAGCATAAACAAATCCATCCATAAACAATAAGGATTGTGTTGGTTTATGATAAATCAAATAACTAATAAAAGCTCCGCCCATAAAGCCATTTTGCATTTTCCAAACACCACGAGCTTCTTGTGTAAAGTTACCATTAACCGCAGTTTGATTAAAATAAATAGGTGGCGTTAAGTTCTTCATATCAATTGTCATATACGAATCGCCTGTTGAGGTAATATACTTTTTGCCAAATTCCTTTTGTATTTTAATCAGTGTTTCCTCATCAACACGCAAATCGCCTTCGTACGGTAACTTACGAATCAATAAACCCAAATCTGCTTTTCGAGTTTCTTTACGTAACCAATAATGACCATCTTCTTCCAACGCCACTCGATAATCACCTGGCACTTTCAAATCAACCAAAATTTCTTCTCGTAATTGATTATTAATACCTTCATCGTAACCCATAGAGTAAGTCGTTGCCTTAATCATCTGTTTATCACTTTCATAAACTTTTTGGATTATTTTTTCGGCACGTTGCGATATGGCATCTGCCAATTGTTGTTCGCCATGAGCGAATATAAATCCAACTTGTTGATTTTTTGCCCAACGATTGTTTTGAGAAGCATAATTAAAATCAGGATTATCCTTAGCATTTTGTACTGCTTCCTCGCCAATTGTATTTTTGATAAAATCTACTAAAGGCGAAGGCTCATCAAAGTTAGCAATGAAAATGATATTTCTCCATTGTTGCTTCATACCAAAAAAATCATCAAACTTTAAGGTCGTTAAGTCTAACATAGGTTCAGGAGCTGGTAATAATGGATAAGCGGCTTCAAAGTTGAATAAAATAGAATCACCAACAATTGTTCCTTCAAAATCATCATCGACTACTAATAAGGTCTGTGTCGGAGAACCAAGTGCCGTAGGTAATGATTGCAAGCTATTACGCTGTTGGTCAGAACAGTTTGGTAAAAAAAAAGTGCAAAATATAAATACCGCAAACATTATTCTTTGTGCATAAATTAATCGCATAATGATTATTATTTTATAATTTCTTGTAATTTTTTTTGTAATGAAGTTATTTGACAGTTGTAAATCTTCTTTTTGAAACAAAGCAAAAATACAGTCTAAAAGATGCAAAACAAGTTTTTTTTGGTGTATTGATTAAAAAATGATTTATCATTAATTATTGCCTACAATTCTTAACTTTGGTGTAATAAAATAAAATCACTATGCAAGATTTAACCGTTACAGTTATACAATCAGATTTAGTTTGGGAAGATATTACTGCCAATTTAGCTCAATTTGAGCAAAAAATTAATGCTATCAATCAACCAACGGACTTGATTCTACTGCCCGAAATGTTTACAACAGGCTTCACGATGCAATCCGAAAAATTCGCAGAAACCATCGACGGAAAAACCATGCAATGGATGGCTCGAATGGCTCAAAACACCAAAGCTGTTATTGCGGGAAGCATTATTGTCAAAGAAAAAGATAAATATTATAATCGTTTAATTTGGATGCGTCCAAATTGTAGTTATGAATATTATGACAAACGACACTTGTTCGCAATGGGCGGAGAACACAAAAACTTCACAGCAGGAACGAAACGCCTAATTGTAGAATTAAATGGTTGGAAAATCTGTCCAATGGTTTGTTATGACTTACGTTTTCCCGTTTGGGCAAGAAATACAGAAAATTACGATTTATTGATTTATGTTGCCAATTGGCCATTACCTCGTATCAAACATTGGCAAACCTTACTAACCGCACGAGCGATTGAAAATCAATCGTATACAATCGGTGTCAACCGAATCGGGACAGACAATTTTGGAAATTACAACAGTGGACATTCTGCAATCATTGATCCTAAAGGTGAAACATTGTTTGAAAAAGCACATGTTGAAACGATTCATACACAGAAGTTATCCAAAAAGTATTTAACGAAAGTTAGAGAAAGTCTACCGTTTTTGACAGATCGAGATACCTTTGAAATAAAGTAGCATTGCTTTACAAACAATTGTAATAGTCTACTTTTGTGAACAAATAAAATTTTAATCCTGTTCAATCTTGTGAATCCTGTCAAAACTACAAACATGCAACTAATCAAAGATTTAAAACATCATTTAGAGAATAACGAACTACCTGGACGTGAAGCACAATACGGAATGGCTCACGGAGCGAGAAAAGCCTGGCTCAATAACTATCATGTGCCAACTCACGCCAAACGTGCGGCAACGTTGACCTTGCTTTATCCTGAAAATGATGGTTTTAACATCGTACTGATGAAGCGAGTTACAAATCCGAAAGATAGACATAGCGGACAAGTTAGTTTTCCAGGTGGAAAAGTGGAAGAAGATGATAGAGATTTAGAACATACAGCACTTCGAGAAGCTGAAGAAGAATTGGGTATTCCACAAACAACGGTTTCTATTTTAGGGAAAATGACAGATGTTTATATTCCAGTGAGTAATTTTTTGGTACATCCATTTATTGGCTTTACGCCAAATAAGCCATCGTTTCAGTTACAACATAGCGAAGTCCAACAAATCGTTGAAGCACCGCTTTCGGTTTTATTAAATAAAGCGAACCGCAAAACAATTAACTTAACATTACCGAATAATATTACGCTTAAAGATGTTCCTTATTTTGATGTAAATGGAAATGTTGTTTGGGGAGCAACAGCAATGATGCTAAATGAATTTACAACAATTATAGAAGCAATTCCGTCTGTAATCTAATCTATCTAATACCGAATTAATAAAGGAAAAGGACAAAAGCACCAGAATGATTCTAATTATCATTAAAGGATTTCAATAAGTTGAAATATTATACTCACGCAGATAGTCGCAGGTAATTTTATTGACTTGTCAATAAAACTACAATTTATAAAATAGACTTTATTCTAAAATGATTTTAGTTCTTTCTAACTAATTGATAATAAGAGTGAATGAACGCAAAGCGTTCATTTCAGAATATTGTCTAATAAATAATATAAAATCTGCGTAAGCAATTTTTGAGGCGTTTGCCCTTATAAAGAAAAGCCTTCACTCACTTTTGAGCGAAGGCTTTTGTAAATTTAGGCATCATCATTCGTTAATAGCCAAAAAACGTAATGACTTACCTGAACCAAATTATGAGAACTTGTTCGATTTTATAATATCGAAATAGTTTTATAATGTACGTTTCCGTCAATATTTACCTTAACGGTATAATCTCCGCTTGGCAAATTTTTCATAATGTATTGACGATGAACACCATTTACACTTTCGTCAAATTTTTGGTGAACAACTTCATCCATTTCATCCAAAATTTTAATAGAAACATCAGCATCAACGATACCTGAAACATAAAGATCAAACGTATTTTGGAATACTTTAAAAATCGGTTTTGGAGCCGTTTCGGATTTTCCTAATGACAACTTTTTGTCTTTAACAATTGCATTTTGGAAAACAATACGATCTTCTAATTCTAACTTAATCGTATATGTTCCATCTTCCAATGTACTAAAATCATAAGCCTTCGTAAATGCTACAGTTTTGCGAATTGATTCGCTATGAAGCGTGTTATTCTCTGCATCAATAATTGACAATTGAGGACGTTCGTTTTCCGAATTTGTTAAATTCAAACGTACCTTTTGCGTTCCAACTTGTTCAAATGTTACGTAAGGTACTGTCGGTGTAATGTTTGCATTTGCAATAGTCGTGAAACTTAATAACATCACAACCATTAAATTTTTGATTGCTTTAATCATGTTAAATCTGTTTTTGTTGTTTTTAATGTTTAATTTTTCCGTTGATTTCATCTGAATCTGTAAAGACATTAAACTTTGATAACTAAATTGACTATTCATAATATGCGTAATTTGTAAAGTTTTCGTGTTCAATAACACTTCAACTTTGGTGAAAAAAATCTGGAGCAACCAACTGTTCTATGAAGTAATAAATAGCAGCACAATTCATAATCTTTCTTAGTATAAATACTTTGATTTTTTGCGTGTATTGTCAATACTTCAAAACTGTATTTGTCATCTCCTTTTTCAAGTGCACTTTGTTTTATTCTTTGTTATTATACAATAACAATATATGTCCAAACCTTTCTGACTTTTCAGAAAAGGCATTGGATTGAAAGCTGTACGATTTAGCTTTAATCGATACAGTTTTAATTTTCTAAACTTGTGAAATTTGGTTCTTAAATTTTTTGACCTGTTGGTTACAGGTTCTCATATTGAAAATTTGAAATACAATCTTTATGTATTTCTAACTTTTCGTGCATCATTCGTGAAGTATGCCCTTGATGCGAAACGAAAATTTTGAATTTATTTTTTTGGCTATTTAATTCCTTTGTGTCTATTCTACACTTTGAAATTATAACGCAAAGATGTGATGTAAGTTTATATGATGCAAGTTTTTTTTGTAAAATTTTATTTTGTTAAAGATTAGTTTACATTGAATATTTAGAATTATATTCTGAATGGTGTGATAAAATGAAGTTTTGAGGTTAGATTTTGAAAAGAAATTTTAAGAACTTATCTGTTTCCAAATCATATTCTGAATTTTGAAAGTGATATTTTTTTGAAAAAAAATCGATTTTTTTTGAGATTTTTTATGGAAATATCAATTTATGGCTTTTTATAACTCAAAAAACGTCGTTCTTCCCGTTCCAAAATCGTTTTGAATTTGTTTGGTGGTTCGATTTTGATTTGCATCAATTTTTCTGTTTTTGGATGTGTAAAGTTTAATTCGACAGCACAAAGAAACAAACCTTTTTTCCAAAGTATCAATCCTTCTTGACCATACAATTTATCACCCAAAATCGGATGATTCAAACCAGATAAATGCTTTCGCAATTGATGCGTTCGTCCAGTTATCGGATATAAATTAACGAAAGTCAAAAATTCATTTTTTAAAGAAGGAACAACTTTTACTGTTTTAAAATCAGTAATTGACGGTTTATCATCAATTGGTGTTTCGATTCGACCTTTTTGTGATAATTTTCCAATAGCAATTGCTTGATAGCGTTTTTGAATCGTTTTATTTTCAAATTGCTTCGATAAGTGCAAATGAGCCGTTTTCGTTTTGGCGATAAGCAATAAGCCGCAAGTTGCAGCATCAAGTCGATGAACAGGTCGAGGCATTTTCAAAGCATCAACAGCTGTTGATTTTTCTAAATTGTACGGCAACGCATTTTGAACCGTTTTATAATAATTTCCACTGACAGGAATTCCACCTGGTTTATTGATTACTGCCAAATCATCATCTTCAAACACAATCGACAATTCTAACTCAAACGTTTTCGGCAATGTTTCATCTAAATCGTATAATACGATTTCATCACCTTCAACTATCCAAGTTCCAGTTTGTCCAACTTCGCCATTGACATAAATTGCTCCTTTTTTAATTGCTTTTTTGATACCTTTTCGAGTCGGAACAGTTTCAAAAATACCGATTGCGTAATCGCTTAAGCGAGTTGCTTCGGTTGGTTTTGCAATGTGTTTTTGTAATTGTAGCATTTGGTAAAGTTACACTAATTGTAAATAGCTTCTTGGAGTTTTATCGTTTTAAAGTAAAACTCACTCAAACAAAATTTCGCTATCCAAATTCACATCAACCAAACCAACACTATGAATATTTGATTTTAAGCCTAAGGCGGTGATTAAGGTTAGAAAAACTTGTTTTTTGGTTTGAGTTGTTTCTCTGAATACTTGAATTTTTTGACGGAGTTTTTGAGCGTAATCTTTAGAAATCGTGAATGTTCCGTCATAAAATTTGATTTCCACCAAATTGATAGTTCTATCATTTCTATCAATTAACAAATCAATTTGAGTGCCTTTTGTCTGATTATCACCTTTTTTATAAAACGAAGCGGAACGAGTATAAACGCCCGAAATACCCAAGGCTTTTTTAATTTGAGGAATATGTTTTAAACAAACATTTTCAAAAGTATAACCACACCATATTTTGTAGGTTTGTCCTTGACTTAAAGTAGTCCAAACGCCGATAGTTTCCGAAAGATTGGGTTCGATAAAGCGTAAATAAAAGATAGAATATTCATCGGTTAGTCGATAGATTTTGCCCTTTTTCTTTTTTCCAAAAGCGTTGTAAGCGGTAATAAATCCCGACTCTTCGAGTTCAATTAAGACTTTAGAAATACGTCCGCTGTCGGTAATTTTAGCTGTTTTTATTAAATCAGGACGAGTTAAACCATTTGGTTTAGCGGCTAAAGCTCGGATGATTGCCGTGTGATAATCCGAATGTTTGAACAGTGCAGGATAAAGACTTTGAAACTCATCACGCAATAAACCGCTTTCACCAAAGCAAATCGCATCAATATTTTGAGTCGCACTTTTTCCGCCTTCAATTTCTTTTAAATAATGCGGAATCCCGCCCATTGCCATATAAATCTGCAAGAGTTGATAGCGTTGAAATTTAATATTTCTGTGTAGTAAAAATGCTTCTGTTTCTGCCAATGTAAAAGGCTGTAAACGAATACGTCGAGTTACTCGATTGTGTAAACCTCCTTTATCTCTTAGGATTTTTTGAATCATCCAAGATGCTGCCGAACCACAAATAACGACAACAACGTTCTGTTTAACTGCCCAACTATTCCAAAAATAACTTAGTCCTTTCAAGAAACCTGATTTGTGTGTGGAGATCCAAGGCACTTCATCAAAAAACACTACTAATTTTTGGTTAGTTTCGATTTGTTCCAAATAATCAACTAATATAAAAAAGGCATCTAACCAATCTTTAGGTGTCGGAATAATTGTTTTTGACTTAGAATATTTACGCAATTGATTGGCAAAGTTTCGGAGTTGTTCTTCGCCCGTAGCATTTTGCAAACCTGATATTTCAAAAGCAATATAATCCTTGTAAACGGTTCTTATCAAATAGGTTTTCCCAACTCTTCTACGACCGATAACCGAAATCATTTCCGCTTCATTCGAGTTCAATGCTTTATGTAAAATCACTTTTTCTTCGGTTCTACCAATTATCGGTTGTTCCATTTTTTATTTTTATCTTACAAAATCTGATTAAAAATACATACATTTTGTAAGTAAAAAAAATATTACCTTACAAAATCATTAATTCTAACTATAGGTTTTGTAAGGTAATACTATTTTCTTTTATAAAAAATCCACTAACTATCAATCCCATTCATACAAAACCCCAGCTTCTCGTCGCACCGAATCCATCACTTCATGCAGCAATAAACTATCGTTCCAAGACATCAAATCACTTTGGATTTTTCCAGCTTTGATACAATTTTGCACTTCAATCGCTTGATATTGCATGCCGCTTCCGAGTTCTTCAAACTCTATTTTTTCGATTTCCTCATATTCTTTAAGAATAGAAATGGACGTTGGTTCGTGAAAACGATTATTCAGACGAATCGAACCTTCTGTACCAAAAATCGTAGCTTCAACTTGTTGATTCGCTACCAAAGAAGAAGTCAAACTTGCCATAGCATCACCATAATCGAAAATCATATTACAAGCGTTGTCCGTTCGCTGGTCATTCAATTTGGCGAAAGCCTTAATCGCATTCGGTTTTCCTAAAATCGAAACGGCTAAAAAAATCGGATAAATGCCAACATCTAAAATCGAACCGCCACCAAGTTTTGGATTAAACAGACGACTTTCTGGCGAATGATTCGACCGAAAACCAAAATCAGCAACGATATTTTTCACTTCACCGATTCGACCATTCTCAATCAATTCTTTTGCTTTTATAAATGACGGAATAAATCGTGTCCACAATGCTTCCATCAAAAACACATTATTTGCTTTCGCACAATCAAACATCTGTTGTGCTTGTTTGCGATTCATCGCAATCGGCTTTTCGCACAAAACTGCTTTTCCATGTTCCATTGCTGCAATCGCATTTTCAGCATGAAAAACGTGTGGCGTTCCGATATAAACAACTTCTACATCGTCATTTCGGAACAATTTATCATAGCTATTATACGCCTTTTTTGCATGATGCCTTTCGGCAAATTGGTCAGCCTTCATCTGATTCCGAGAAGCAACAGCATAAATCTCCGCATCGTCCACCAGCTTCAAAGCATCCACAAACTTATTAGCAATATTCCCTAAACCAATAATTCCCCAGTTCATGAAAAACGGTTGTTTTTATTTAAACTCAATATGTGCCACAACTTGACCATGATCAGATTGCCAACTTGGAATTTTCTCGCCACTTAATGTTTCGTCAATTAAATGATCGTTTAATTGTACAACATTACGAACTCGACCGATAGCATTTGGATTTTCATCCACCAATTCTTGGTTTACCATAATGTGATCCAGAGCTTCGTGATGTCCATTATGAATATGTGTATAATAAAAATCTTGATAGCTTTTTCGAGCTTGAATATCTTTGGTATGATAAAATAAAACATCCCAATTTTTCTTTTTGTCCTCAAAACTCAAATATCGCATTGGCGGCTCACCCGAAACAACACGAGTCGAAACTGCCAAACTTCCATCATTCAAATCGCCCATAATAATTGCTGGACGATTGTTAAGTTTGGAATGACGAACCAACAATTCTCTTAATCCACACGCTTCAACCGAACGACGAACCAATGCACGAACCGAAGCACGAGCGATTTCAACTGGATCATTTTTATCAACATTTCTTGGGAAAGTTGGGCGTTTTGATTTTAGATGTGCAACAAAAACGGTGATTACTTTTCCTTTTTCGATTTCGACAGCAGCTTTTAAAACAGGACGAGAAAAATTATGAATTGGAATCATTTTTCCATCAATATCTAATTCGGGCATTTCTGTAAATACTTCTGTTTCTAATATTGGATATTTTGACGCTAAAGCCACAGCAGGAAATGTTCCATCTGGATCGGCAGCAACCAAGTGACAACCATGTAAATGCTTGGAAGCATTCACGACTTGTCGTAATGCTCGACCATGAAATACTTCTTGAAAACCAACAATATCGGCTTTCATTTTGTCCAGTTGTTGTGCTTGCCAATCAACTTTTTTATCAAAATCAGATTGTGAGTAAACACGACGACCATAATATTTTACGTTTGGGCTAACTAAGTTGAACATATTGAATGTTCCGACTTTTAGTGTTTTTATCATTGTTGTAGATGTTAGGTTTATAGATTTTAGACGTTAGATTTTAAATAACAGACAGCTATAAATTTTAATAAAGTTAATGTCTAAATATCTAAAGTCCAATATCTGATACGAAAAGGTAATTGTTTTATAATGAATTTTAAAATTTTAAATAAAATAATCTTTCTTTTAAACCTTTTATTGTTAATATCGTCAAAGTTGTAGAATTAAGAAACCATGAAAGATAAAAAACAACATATCGAAAACGAATTATCTGAAATTGCTCCTTTTTTAGCAAATTTAAAAAAGGATAATGATTCATTGGAAACTTTTAATGTTCCTGATGACTATTTTAATAAATTGTCAGATAGTATTTTTGAAAAAACGATTTTACAGCCTGAAATCAGAACTAAACCAACGATTCAACAAGTAAAATCACCAACAATTTGGACAACAATTAGCCAATATTTCCAATGGTTATTGCGTCCTGGTGTTGCTGTTATTGCAACTTCGGTTGTTATTGTGGCTGCTGTTGGGGTTTATATGATGAATCAACCAGCTGAAAATCAAATGGCAGAATTGACAGTAACCGAAATCGAAGAATATGTTGAGGAGAATATCGAAATTTTTGATGAAGAACAGTTAGCGGAATTAGTCGTAACAACAATTGAAACCGAAGTTCCTGTCACCATCGAAGATATAGATGCTGAATCATTAGAGGAATATATCGAAGAAAATTTTATCGAAGATATTACAATTGATGAATTATTGTAAGAACAAAAACTATTCACAGACTATGAAATCACTATCATTTATTATAATATTCAGCATGACAACGATTATGCTGTTTGGACAAAAAAGAGGAGAAAACTCTGAAAAAATTGAGGCTTATCGAGTCGCTTTTTTTACGCAAAAGCTGGATTTGACAGAAAAAGAATCAAAGGCTTTTTGGCCAGTTTATAATGCTTACCAAAAAGAGATACGAACACTCCGAAAATCAGAACGTCAACTGAGTCGATCGAATTATAGCGAAATGACGGACAAGGAATTGGAAGCAACAATGGAAAAACGCTTTGAAATCCGTCAAAAACAATTGGATTTGGAAAAACAATATTATAAAAAATTCAAAGCGGTATTACCAATGAAAAAAGTGGCAAAATTACCACAAATAGAACGAGCTTTCCGATCTGAATTATTAAAAAAGATGAAAGAACAACGAAGAAAAGGGAAGTAATAAGTTAGAAATATAAAAGGCGATTTTCATCTGAAAATCGCCTTTTGTAATTATATATTTCGTCGTTTTATCTCTTTATTAATCAATAATAATTCTCTTCCCATATCGCCAGTGACAGAAGTGTTTTCTTTGGCTCGACGAATTAAGTAAGGTACAACATCTTTCACCGGTCCATAAGGAATATATTTAGCAGTGTTGAATCCTGCTTTTTGCAAATTGAACGTCAAATGATCACTCATTCCGTATAATTGGCTGAATAAGAAGTGTTTATGGTTTTTTGGCAATTTTAAACGTTCAATTAATTCTACTTGTTTGCGAGAACTTTCTGCATTATGTGTCGCTGTACAAGAAGCGATTTGCTTATAATTTTTCACACAAAAACGAACTGCTAAATCGTAATCTTCATCTGCTTTTGCTTTGTTTGGTTGAATCGGAGAAGGATAACCTTTTTCGGTTGCTCTCGCTCGTTCTTTGTCCATATATGCACCTCGAACTAATTTTCCACCTAAGATAAATCCTTGCTTTTGAGCCAATTTAAACGATTGTTTTAAATATGCTAATCGGTCGTGACGATAAAATTGATAGGTATTGTAAACGGTTGGAGCAGTTTTGTTATAACGACTCATCATGATATTTACCATATAATCAATCGTATCTTGAATCCAAGATTCTTCTGCATCGACAAACACACCAGTATTGTGTTCCTTTCCTAAGTGACAAATTGAATCTAACCGCTTCATTACACGATTAAATTCGTCTTGTTCTTCTGCTGTAAAGGTATCTTTACTTTGGAATTTTTCTAACAATGCAAATCGACCTAAACCTGTAATTTTTACGCTTATAAATGGAACGTGCGTATTTTGTCCGGCGAACTTAATCGCTTCCATAATTTCTCGCATTGTTCGATTAAAATCTTCATCACTTTCTTTACCTTCTGCTCCATAATCCAAAATAGATTGAACGCCAAAAGCGGATAATTCATCAATTGTAGGTTGTGAATTTAGTAAAGTCGTGCCGCCACAAAATTGCTCAAAAATGGTTTTCTTAATCATACCTTCGACTGGTAATCTCATTTTTAGAGCTAATAAACCAAGTTTAGAACCAACATTTACTAATGTCGGATTATTCATCATACTAAAAAGCCAGGAGGCTTTTTTTAAAGCTTTGTTTGATTTTGCTTCAAAGGCAATTTCTGTATTATTGAAATCAATAGAAGTTTTAGGTAGTTCTATCATTGTTAAAAATTTAAGTGCATAGCGTTTTCGTAAAATTAGTAATTATTTAGTCTAACTAACATTATTTTTTAATAAAAGATTAATTGGAAATGATTTATTAATACTCCAAATTAAATTAAGGAATCATTCATTTTTTCACTCTTCATCAACGATTTTTTAACCTTACCTTGTATTTTGTCGTTAAATATACACTTTGATATCAGGCACTCTTATGTATTAATTATCACACAACTTTAGAAGTTGTATAATTGTTTTAAAAACATGAAAACACAAGTCATAACTACAGAAACAATTGCAAAAGCAATGACTTATGAAACTTATAGAAGTTTTATAAAAGAACGATTGGCAAATAATCAATCAACAGGAACAAATCACAGTGAGTCAATGGTCGGTTACACAACTTTGAATGAAAGACGAATGAAACGTTTGGATAAGACGACTAAACTTACCTCAGAAACATTAACGGCTTTAGCGAATATAGAACGACCACAGATTTGGTTGGTTGTGACAGAAGGTTGGTGTGGAGATGCGGCTCAAACAGTTCCAGTTATGGTAAAAATGGCAGCACAATCACCAAATGTAATATTGAAATTGATTCTTCGTGATGAGAACTTAGATATTATGGATGAGTTTCTGACAAATGGTGGCCGTTCGATTCCAAAACTAATTGTATTAGACAAAGAAACATTAGAAGTTTTAGGTGATTGGGGACCAAGACCAGAAGCAGCTCAAAAATTATTTTGGGAGGCTAAAGCAAGACCAGATTTTAATTATCCACAGATTCAGAAAGATTTACAAATTTGGTATACTAAAGATAAATCGTTGAGTACCCAAAAAGAATTAGTAGAATTGATTGAGAAAACTTATTAATGAAATAGTTGTTAAACAACCATTTGCATCAGCAACAAAAAAGACTCGAATACTTTAATTTTGTATTCGAGTCTTTTTTATATAAAAATACTATTTTGCTAAAACGGTAAATCATCATTTCCACCTGGAGCTGGAGGAATATCATTTACTGATGGAAAGCCATCATCTACTGGTGGCGGAACATTTTGCGAATTGTTCGCTACTTTTTCTAATCTCCACGCTTCTAAGTTCGTAAAGTAGATTGTTTCTGCACCTTTTTGATACGGACGACCTCGCAAGTTGAATGAAACTTTCACTTCATCACCTTTTTCATGACTATCAACCAAATCACAACGATCTTGTGTCAATTGAAATTTGATATGTTGCTTATACGCACCATCTTCTATCTCGACTACAAAATCACGTTTTTTGAATCGGTCAGAAATCACTTGCGTGTCCATTTTATCGTATATTACTCCTGTTACTTCAAATGCCATTGTAAAATCAAATTGTGGATTATGAATTAATTCTCTAATTCGATAATCACTATTTTTAATAAAAAAAAATTAGTGAACAAAAATACATTTTTGTAATAGGAAATGGCAATTATCAATCATTTAAAATAAAAAAATCACTCGTAAAAGCGTCCTTTTCTATAATCACTAATTTTATTTTTTCAGTTTATTTGTCTAAAAATGAACCTATTTTACAGTTTTATTTTAATCAAATACGTTGCAATTAATAGAAAAACTATTCCAACATTATTAGATTTCTTCTATATAACTTATCATCGCAAATCAATGGATTAAGAAAATGATAAATAAGATTATTAACTTTTATTAAAAATCAAAAATACTAATCAAATGCCATCATCACTATTTTCAACACTTATCAAAAATTACGATAGCTTAAAGTATGATTTATTAGAAGCACATCAATTTAATCCAGATCATTACGGATTTGACCAAATTTGTTATGATATAATGACGAATGATCGACAACGAGTTGATGCGTTTCGAAAGGCTTTTCAGCAATGTGATTTTCAAGATAAAGTAATTTGCGAAGCAGGAATTGGTAACTTAGCCTTAACAAAACATTACTTACCAAAGGTCAAAAAAGCCTACTTGATTGAATATAATCCAAATTTGAGGAAATTCATTGAAAGTGAGATTTCAAAAAATGGTTGGACACACAAAGTAGAGTTAATTTGGGGCGATGCGATGACGGTTCAATTGCCAGAAAAAGTAGATTTTATCGTTGGAGAATTAATGAGTATTTTTTGTGCTAATGAATATCAGGTACAAATTTTTAAACATTTACGACAGTTTTTAAAGCCTGATGGCAAATTATTACCTGAAAAAATTATCAATATTATACAATTAGCAAATACAGCATTTGATCAGAATCAAAGACATTATCCAATTAATTTCTCTCGACATTTGCCTATCAATTTATCCTTACAGCAGGTCTTTAACACGATTGATTTATATACGGTAGAAGAAGAGTTAGTACAACAAAAAATTCCGATTACGCCAATTCTCTCTGGCGAAGCAAATGCCGTTTATATGCATTCTTTTATAGAAATTGTAAAAGGTTGTAATTTCACAGGCTCAGATAGTTTGATGCCACCAACAATTTGTGCGTTAGACAAATCCGTAATGGTTCAAGCTCATGAACAGATTGAATTATCAAGTGAATTTACTTATGGAACAAGTCTTGACGAAGCTCGATTTTGGATTTAGAAAAGTGTTTTTAATTTTGGACTTTTGACAAAATACTTTAAACACGAATTGTCATTAATTTCACCAATGATTCAAGTTTTTAAAAATTCGTGTAATTCGTAAAAATTTGTGTCCAGTATTCATTTTAACTCCATCCAACGTAATTTTAATTGGAATAGAAAATATTGATACTATTTTCATAGAATGAAAAAGCGTTATTAATAAACTGTTCTAAATACAGTTATTAATAACGCTTTCTAAATATCTGCGTTCTCCAATCCTAAAACTCCGATTTAAAATGAAACGAAATCTCTGGATAAGTTTCTTGCACCATTTGCAAAGCCCATCGAGATTCTGCTAAAAACACAGGATTTCCATCTTTATCTTCTGCCATATCACGACGACGACGCTCTTTGAATTCTTCAAATTTCTTGTCATCTGTCCAACTCAACCAACAAGCTTTGTATAGATTAATTGGTTCGTAACCACATTTTGCACCATATTCGTGTTCCAAACGATATTGAATCACCTCAAATTGTAATGCTCCGACTGTTCCAATAATCGTAGAATTGGTCATTTCTTTAAAGAACATTTGAGCAACACCTTCATCCATCAACTGTCGAATTCCTTTTTTCAACTGTTTTGATTTCATCGGATCTCGGTTGACAATTGTTCTAAACTGTTCTGGTGAGAAACTCGGAATTCCTTTAAAGTGCAATTGTTCGCCTTCTGTAATGGAATCACCGATTTTGAAATTTCCCGAATCGTACAAACCGACAATATCTCCTGGGTAAGCTTCATCAACAATTGATTTTTTGGAAGCCATAAAAGCGGTTGGATTCGAAAATTTTATTTTTTTATTTTTTCTAACGTGTAAATAGTTCGTATTTCGTTTGAATAAACCCGAACAGATACGCACAAAAGCGATTCTATCTCTATGTTTCGGATCCATATTTGCATGAATCTTAAAAATAAAACCAGAGAATTTATTTTCGTTTGGTTCGACTCTACGTTCTTCTGTAACCCGTGCAAGTGGAGTAGGAGCAATATCCACAAAACAATCTAACAACTCTTTTACACCAAAATTATTAATCGCACTACCAAAGAAAACAGGCGAAATCTTACTATTCAAATAATCTTCACGGTCAAAATCAGGATAAACTTCATTTATTAATTCTACTTCTTCACGAAGTTCTTCAGCTGCATTCTCTCCAATAAAATCAACCAATGCAGGATCGTCCAAATCTTCAAATTTTACAGAATCTTCCTCTGATTTACGTTTTCCGTGTGGATTAAATAAAATCAAACTTTGGTCATAAATATTATAAACACCTTGAAAACGTTGTCCCATTCCGATTGGCCAACTCAATGGACGAACCTTGATGTCTAATTTCTCTTCAACTTCATCTAACAAGTCAATGGCATCTTTTCCTTCTCTATCCAATTTATTGATAAATACAATAATTGGTGTATCTCGCATTTTACAAACTTTAACCAATTTTTCCGTTTGCATCTCCACACCTTTCGCCACATCAATCACTACAATCACACTATCGACTGCCGTCAATGTTCGATACGTATCTTCTGCAAAATCTTGGTGACCTGGTGTATCTAAGATATTAATTTTCTTATTACGATACTCAAATGCCATCACGGAAGTCGCCACAGAAATACCACGTTGACGCTCAATCTCCATAAAATCCGAAGTTGCACTACGTTTGATTTTATTCGATTTTACAGCACCAGCTTCTTGAATTGCACCACCAAAAAGTAGTAGTTTCTCTGTCAAAGTCGTTTTTCCAGCATCTGGGTGACTGACAATTCCAAAAGTTCGACGACGATTGATTTCTTGTTGAAAACTCATTTTTAGTAATTAGAGATTAGTAATCTGTGAAGACGTAGAATTTTACGAGGGTTTAAAATTTTCGTAAAGTTAAATCTACTCCTCCTTAAAACCATGCACGAAAGGGCGTACTTCATTGTAGAAATACGCCCTCAAGCTATTTTATGTTTTATTGCAAAGTAAACTGTTTTCACTGTTTACTGTAAACCACCGATAAATCGGGACAGACTGATTAAAGGCTATTAACGTGTTTCGTTAATTTACTTTTTAAGTTACTTGCTTTGTTATCATGCCAAGTACCTCTCTTCGCTAACTTATCAATCATAGCGATAACTTTAGGTAATAATGACTCTGCATCAGATTTCTCAGTAATGCCACGTAACTTAGCGATTGCAGTACGAGCCGATTTTTTATAATAACGGTTGTGCAATCTTTTCTTCTCATCCTGACGGATTCTCTTCTTTGCTGACTTATGATGTGCCATTGTATAAAATTATTGTATAAAATTCTTTATTAATTTCTAATCGAAGTTTTTGAAACTCAATGCTTTAAATAAAAGATAGATAAACTATTTTCCGAAAGCGAATGCAAAGGTAAAGTTTTTTAGGGAAAAATGAAATTTTGTAACTTTTTTTTGATTTAGGTTGTCCTTTGAAATTTTACTTTTTAGAATTATTTAAAACCATACAAATTTTTGGGACAAGCCCAAAATAAGACAATCTAATGTGTTTCTGTCATATCCTACCAAAACTAAAATTCATTCAGTATCATCAAAAATAGCTTTAATTGGAATTTTATTATTAATAAGTTTAATATTTTTGCTATCATATTTTTTATAAAATGCATAAACCTTAATCTTTCTTTATGTCAACATCCAATCTTCCACAAAGTCAAATCACTTTCACTCCTGATAATAAGTTGGTTGTTCATTATCCGATAAATACTTTGAAGAAACGTGTATTTGCATATATGCGATTGACAATATTAATTTTATTTATTCTGACGTTTGTTAGTGCTTTAGTATTAGATTATTTTGATTTTAATATTGGTTATTTCAACTTCATTTTTCTTCCATACATTCTGTTACAAAATTCTAATTTCTTAAAAAAATCAACAGTTGAAAAAGTTACCTTAATCGCTACAGGATTCAAGTATAAATATTACGATAAAAAATCTCCTGAAATAATCGAATTAGAAAATTTAAGCTACGTAGATATAAAGGTCAAACTCCTTGAAGATTCAACGGTTGAATTAGACATTGATGATTTTTTGATATACTTTGATGATGTTGAAAAATTGCCTTTAGTCATTGATAATATTGCTTCAACTTGGCGTTTGCAATATTATGACACGATTCATGTTGATGATAATCAAGAAATATTGACTTATATTTCTAAAGTAGCGACTAACTTTAAAGCAGATTCTCGCTTAAAAATCGAAGATAAACCTCTAAGTATTACTTTCCGAGATGATTTAATTATACAAAAATATATTCGTGTTAATAAACAAACTGGCGAAATCTTCAGTCATCAAAATTCAAAAGGAATTAAGCTACTAAATTCAAATTATTCAATTCAAATTGCTGCTTTTTCTAATCTTGGCATTTTCTACAAAGAGTCTGAAATTAGAATTAATCTTGTTGATAAAAATGGCGGTTTGAATAATCTTTTCACTTCCGAAAAACGACACAAAGATGAAGTTGTTACGACTTATCGTGATGTAGAATTGATTTATGATACGTTGAAAGCTTTACCGATTTTGGAGAATATGGTGATTGAAAAACTGTTTCGATAGTTCATTCTCTATAAAATACTTCAATAAACTTCCCTAAATTTAAACCAAACAAGTCATTTTGTCATTAAAATATTTTTAAAACGCCATTTTGTCATTAAAAACCTTACCTTTTGACAACTAAATCTGTAATTTTCTAAAAAAAACCGACTGGAACGCCGTTTGACTAAAAGAGAAGTGTACGGCGATGAAAAAAGATTCTCGCCAAGAAATTAAAAAAATTATTTATTAAAAATATTGTTTAACAACGTACAAGTTGAAGGTAAACGACGGTAAAACTTATAAGTGAAATAGGCAGCCTTTTACAACATTACCAAACTTTACATTTTAAAACTTAAAAAATTATGTTAGTTAAATTTGGTCATTCAGCAAAGCGTAGAAACTTTTTCGCAGACGATTTTTTCACTCGTGACTTAGATAAATTTTTCAAAGGTTTTGAAAATACATCATCACTTCCTGCGACGAATATCAAGGAAACAGAAGATGCTTTTGAAGTAGAATTAAGCGTTCCTGGTTACAACAAAGAAGATTTTAACTTGAAATTGGACAATGAACTATTGACGATTTCGGCAAAAATCGAGGATAAAAAGGAAGAAACGACAGAAAAATACACTCGCAAAGAGTTCACAAGTCGTTCTTTTTCAAGAACATTTACGCTTCCTGATACGATTACAACAGAAGAGATTAATGCAAAATATGACAGCGGAATTTTGAAGGTAACTCTTCCAAAAAACAAGGAAGTATTAGCAAATAAACACAGAGAAATTTCAATTTCGTAAGGTAAATACGTAGGGCAAATGGCATTGCCTTTGCCACAGAAAATAGGATTTTAGATTGAGCGCAAATACAGAAGATTAAATTTCAATTTAACTTCAACTCTCATATCTAAAAGAATGAAATAGGGTTTTAGATTGAGATAAATATGGTTTTGGTTGGTTAGCCGTCCTGAGATTTTCGGGACGGCTTTTTTACTAAAAATGGAAAGCATTTTCAAAATGCTTTCCATTTAATATTTAATTAGCGTTTAAACTAAAATTTGATTTTTCTTATTGCTTAATCTAAGATTCGACCATCTTCATAAAGCGGAAACTGTTGCATAAACGCATTTACTTCACCTCTGACTTTCGTAATAACAGCTTCATCTTCATAATTAGTAATTACTTCATCAATCCATTCTACTGTTTTTACACAATCCGCTTCTGAAAATCCACGAGTTGTAATTGCAGCTGTACCAACACGCATTCCAGAAGTAACGAACGGAGAACGAGTATCGAAAGGCACCATATTTTTATTCACCGTAATATCCGCACGAACCAATGCTTGTTCCGCAGCTTTTCCTGTAATATCTTTTGAACGTAAATCAATCAACATCAAGTGATTATCCGTTCCGCCAGAAATAACTTTATATCCTTTATCCACAAATGCTTGTGCCATTGCTTGAGCATTTTTGATAACTTGCTTTCCGTATTCTTTGAACTCTGGTTGTAATGCTTCACCAAATGCAACCGCTTTTGCAGCAATAACGTGTTCCAAAGGTCCACCTTGCATTCCTGGGAAAACACCGGAATTTAAGATAGCAGACATTTTGATAGGATTTCCTTTTCTTGTTTTTCTTCCCCAAGGATTATTGAAATTTTTGCCCATCATAATCAATCCGCCACGAGGTCCACGCAACGTTTTGTGCGTTGTAGTCGTCACGATATGACAATGCGGAAGTGGATTATCCAACAAACCAGCAGCAACTAAACCAGCAGGATGTGCAATATCTGCCAACAATAAAGCACCAACTTTATCCGCAATCGCACGGAAACGGGCGTAATCCCATTCACGAGAATATGCAGAAGCACCACAAACGATTAATTTAGGTTGAACTTCCAAAGCTTTCGCTTCCACTTTGTCCATGTCAATCATTCCTGTTTCTTCTTCGACACCGTAGAAATGTGGCTTGTAGACTTTCCCAGAAAAATTCACAGGAGAACCGTGAGATAAATGTCCACCATGAGATAAATCAAAACCTAAGATATTGTCGCCAGGTTGTAAAACTGCTAAGAAAACCGCAGCATTAGCTTGAGCACCAGAGTGTGGTTGAACATTGGCGTAAGCCGCACCAAATAATTCTTTCACTCTATCAATTGCCAATTGTTCGACTTCATCCACAACTTCACAACCGCCATAATAGCGTTTGCGAGGATAACCTTCGGCATATTTATTTGTCAAACAAGTTCCCATTGCGTCCATAACTTGTTGGCTCGTAAAGTTTTCCGAAGCTATCAACTCGATGCCATGACGTTGGCGTTCTAATTCTCTTTGAATTAAATTCTGAACTGTCGTATCTTTAACCATGATATTTTTAAGTATGAGGTATAAGGTATAAAGTACGTGTCCCGAAACCTCGGTGATAAGGTACAATTACTTTATACCTCATACTTTATACCTTATACTTTCAAAAAATTTTGGTGCAAAAATACAATAAAAACTACAAGATTAAAGCTAAATCTAAAAAGGCAATGATTTTGACTTATTTTGTGGGAATTTTCACGAAAAGGAATATAACAGTTGTTTTTTGTAAATAATTTTATATCAATTAAATTTTCGGTAAAATTATTGATTATTATATTGAAAAATAGTTAATTATAAATTATACTTTTTTTTAATTAAAACTATATACAATCCCCAAAAACTGATTGTGTGTCCTAATATATTAAGAGCATGTCTAAATTTCTATTGGTTTTCAACTCAAAATAAATTTTAGACAAGCTCTAACTACTTCATTTATTGAGATTATAAATTATTACTACAAATGCTACAAATAATTACATTAAACCTTCGTTGGATTTTCGTATTTCTCATTTTCCTTATTATTAACAATTGGGCTTTCGCCAAAACAGATAAGTATCGTTGTATCTGGCGAGATAATCCATCTACAACAATGACAATCGCTTGGAATCAAATCTCTGGTTCAAATCCTACGTTATATTATGATACATATGATAATGGTACAAATGTATCAAACTATACGTACCAAAAAATATCATCAAAGGTAGTAAAAGCCAAAGGTTTGAATAATAATTTTGTTCGATTAACCAATCTACAACCGAACACCAAATATTATTTTATCATCAAAGATAGCGATAGTAAAAGTAAACGATATTGGTTTCAAACTGCTCCTGATAACTCAACGGAACGTTTATCAATCTTAGCTGGTGGCGATTCTCGAAATCATCGCAAAGGTAGACAAAACGCCAATATGATGGTTGCTAAATTGCGTCCACATTGTGTTGTTTTTGGTGGTGATATGACTGGTTTGGATATAGAACGAGAATGGAAAAACTGGTTCGATGATTGGCAATTGACAATTGCTTCTGATGGTAGAATGACACCGATTATTGCAGCAAGAGGAAATCATGAGAAGTCAAATAAAACATTAGTTGACTTGTTTGATGTTCCGAATGAAAGTGTTTATTATGCGTTGAATTTGGGTGGAAATCTATTAAGAGTGTATACGCTTAATACAATGATTGCAACTGGAGGCGACCAAAAATCTTGGCTACAAAAAGATTTAAATAATAGTGATAATGCTTTATGGAAAATGGCTCAGTATCATCATCCGATGCGTCCGCATACAGCCAAAAAAGCAGAAGGAACTCGATTATATAAAAGTTGGGCAAAATTATTCTATGATTATAATGTACAATTGGTTGTAGAATGCGACGCACACGTTTGTAAAACAACTTATCCGATTCGTCCGACTTACGCCAAAGGTCACGATGAAGGTTTTGTTCGAGATAATAAGCGAGGAACTGTATATGTAGGTGAAGGTTGTTGGGGCGCTCCGATTCGTCCTGCTAACGATGCCAAATCATGGACAAGAGCAACAGGAAGTTTTAATCAAATCAAATGGATTTGGATAGATAGTGAAAAAATAGAAATCCGAACGGTAAAAACAGATAATGCTTTGTCGGTTGGTAAACTAAGCGATGCTACTCGTTTTACAACACCGTCAAATATTAATATTTGGAAACCTAAAACTGGTGCTGTCATAACGATTAAACGTAGAAATAATGAGCCTATGGTTTCTCTAAAACCTACAAAGCCAAAATCATCAACGATACCAAAAACTAAAGAATCAAGTAGAAAAACAACAATTAGACCTAAACCAAAAACAAACACGGTTACTCAATCTAATTTAATTAATAATTTGATTATCAAAGATGTAGAAGTAGTTAATGAAGAAAAAAATGCGACTGTTAAATGGAAAACAGTAGGTGAACCTTCTGGTGCAATGTGTGATTTACAACGCTCAATTGATGGTGTTAATTTTACGACGGTTGCTCGATTAGTGCTTTTAGGAAATACTGAAAAAGAACAATCTTATTCACTTCAAGATAGCCGTTTTAATGCTCAAAACGCTCCTTTTGTTTATTATCGCATTAGAGGAACATTGCCTAATGGCGAAGAAAAATTTTCTACTTTAGAAAAAATTGCTGCTAAAAAAGCTAAAGATTTTCCAATTTTACCATTGAAAGATGGCAATATCTATGTTGAGTATGAACTCTTAAAAGATGGCGATGTTGTATTTCAAATAACTGATGACAACGGTAATTTTTATAAACATGCTACTTATGTAGAACAGAAAAAAGGGAAACAGAGCAAGTATATTGATTTATCTGGTATCAAAAGTGGTCAATATATTTTGTCTATACAATTAACTGACCAACGAATGATTTATTATCAAATTGAAATTTAAGATAAAAACCTCATGAATACTTTGAGTGAGGCATTCGTGAGATAATTCGATTTTGTGATAATATAGTAACTACAACGACATAGTAATAACCAATTATTTGTACGAATGCACTTAGAGAAATTAGAAGAATACGCTATTGATTTTGTGACTCAACAAAAGATACATAACCTTTTACAAAATTCTTTTGGGCAGTTTCCTGAGGATAGAATTTTCTTAAAACAAGTACCAACTTTTCGTTTATTAGTTTGGGAAAAAGACGTTTTAATTGCACAATGTGCTATTGTGTTTCGTGTTATTTCTTTGGATAGAAAGCCTTTTCGTATTTTCGGAATTATGGATTTGTGTGTTGATAAAAACTATCAAAATCAAAAGATTGGTAGTAAAGTTTTGAATAAAATAGAAACGATTGCTAAAGCAAACAACATTGATTTTATTTTATTATTCGGAGGAACACAAGATTTTTATTTACAAAATGGATTTCAATTAGTACAAAATGATTGTCGTTGGGTATTAATGAAAAATTATAAGACAATGGGCGTGATGAACCGTGAAATTCCTCAGACATTATTAATAAAATCTATTTCTGAAGAAGTCTGGAATGAAGAGGTTTTATTGGATTTGATGGGTTTTATTTTTTAAAGAGATTATTTGACAGGCAACTTTAAGAGTAGCCTGTCAAATATTATCCTAACCTCCAAAAGAGAAATCCAAAACTTCAAATTTTAAAGCTCCTCTCGGCGTTTCTACTTCAGCAATATCTCCAGTTTTTTTTCCTAATAGTCCTTTTCCTATTGGTGAAGTCACTGAAATTTTCTTTAGTTTCAAATCAGCTTCTAATTCTGATACTAATTGATAATTAGCAACCTTTTTAGTTTTTAAATTTTTGATTTTTACATTAGAAAATACCGTAATTTTTGAGGTATCTAAATTTGAAGTATCTAAAACACGAGCATTTGCCATTTTTTTGCTCATTTCACTAATCTTTAACTCTAATAAACCTTGTGCTTCTTTGGCAGCATCATATTCGGCATTTTCAGACAAATCTCCCTTTTCTCTTGCTTCTGCGATTGCTTGTGCAGCCTTACGACGTTCAACTGTCATTAGATTTTCCAACTCCTGTTTCAGTTCTTCTAACTTCTCCTTTGACAAATATTCATAAGTCATAATCCTACTTTTTTTAAATGGTCTTTATCTTTAATAAGAATAGTAACTATTTGACTTATAACAAGTTACCTTATTAATATTTTATTTTTTGTAGACCTTGATTAATAAATAATTTTATAAAACACAAAAAACACTCATAATGAACTACTAAAATTGAGTTCAATATATAATTTTGCCAACAATAATTAACGCTGATTTTTAGCCTATTGAATAGGTTATATCAATTTTTGGCTTTATTGTAATTGATAAATAAATGAAAAAGAACGTTTCTATTTCAATAGAAACGTTCCTCTTTATAAATATATCTAAAGTTTATTTTGTTTTCTTGTGCTTATGCAAATTAACAATAAATTCACATAACTTCAAACTAAACACTCTTTTTTATTTAAAAGTTCTATTATTTTCAAAAAAAATACGGTTATCTGATTTTTTTGTATAATCAGATAACCGGTTGATTTATAAATACTTATAAATACATGTATTACAAATCTAATCTTACACCAATATTATAAGTTCCTCCCCAAGGATTCGTATGACGGTAAGATAAATCAACGCCAAATTTAGAATTGGTCTTTTTATTTGTAGGTACTTCAAAAGAAACACCACCGCTTAAACCCGTGTAAACAGAAGCATCATTAGCTGCCAAAGAACCACCAGTTTCAAGACGATAACCGCCACGTGCCATGAACATTTCATTGAAAGCATACTCAACTCCACCTCCAATATAATCACGACCGAAAGAGTTTGAAGTAAAATTCCCCATTACCGTTAAACGATTTGAACCAAACAAAAAGTCGTAAGATCCACCAATATTCAACAAAGAAGGCATTTCAAATTTTGCTGCACGTTGCTCGATAGTCAAAGTATAATCACCTTCAGGAGATTGTCCTGTGAATGATAAACCTTCTCCACTATAACGCATTGGCGTACCGATATTACGTAAAGAAATACCAAAATGAATATTATCTTCTGGCCCAGTTACATACTGAATACCTGCATCAATCGCCATACCAGTAGCAGATACATCTGAAATTGTTTCAGATACTAAACGCCCAACAACACCAACAGAAATCTTCTTATCGAAAGTGTGAGAATACGCTAAACCTAAATTAAAAAATGAAGGGGAATAAGTACCGCCAACACCTTCAGGCTGATCTGTAGTTGTGATAGCAATATCACCAAAATCTAAAGACATCAAACTAATACCAAGTGTGCCATTCTTACCTATTTTTTGTCCGAGTCCTAAGGCATTCATAAAAATATCAGTACCTTGAAGATAAATACCACGAGACAATAAAACTTGTGTTTGGTTAATACGACCAAGTCCAGCGGGATTGATACGCATTGCTTCAACACCATAAACTCTTGATGCCATCATACCATGAACACCTGAACTTCTTGCCCAAGGATTCATCAATAACTCATAAGCTCCTGCTTCCCCTTGACGATCAGGGTTTCCTGCTTCCACATCTTGTGTAGTCACTAAAACCATCAAGCATACCAGAAGTGTAGAAATATATTTAGTCATTATCAGATTTTTTTGATTGAACATTAGGGTAGAGAAGAACTCTACCCTATGTTGAAATAAATTCTATAAATCTTGCGAATCAAATGTTCTATTGATACCAAACCATTTAATTACACGCTCACCAACTCCTGGTACATCTACATGAATTAGATAAACTCCTGCGGAGACAGGAATACCTTTAGAGTTTTTCAAATCCCACTCTACTGAAGTAACGATTTGTTCTGCCAAAGCTCCTGTATTTCTACCAGGATTTTCATCTCTTTCATATTGACGGATAAATTTACCATCTAATGAATAGATTGTAATTGTACAAGTTGCAGGTACATTCGTGACTTTAACAATATTATCAAAACGCCTTGTTTCATAAGCTGAATAAGCATAATAAGGGTTTGGAACAACATTTATTAAATCTAATGCTTCAATTGCTACTTCTTGTACAGCTATACCAGGTTGAAATTCATCTAAGTTAAATTCATATTGATTGTAACCATTGTTCGGATGTGAACGACCATCACCTATCGTAACATCATAAGGATTTTGTACTCGTAATTGAATTCTTGCATCATTAGGTACTAATCCATCTGCCATTGAATTAAACTGAATGTCATTACTTAAAATAGGTAATGAAGTCCATTGAATAGTAGATAATGCATTTACTTTTTGAGAAGCGGAAGAACTATTTAATTTTGTTCTTAAGTCCGCTCCGTTATCATATTTTGTATTGGTAACATAGATAAAATGTTGTCCTCCCATAACAAGTTCTGCAAATTCAGCAGGACCAGGAAAACCATTGCCATTAAAATCGGAAAATGTAGTACTTGATGGATTCCATATCATATCATTACCATTATCTATATCGGGTGTTTGTAGACCGTCATAAATTGAATTCTCACCAAAGAAGATATTTAAACGTTCGCCAGTTTCGACATCAATAGCATAACCTGGAAACCATGACATACCATCACCATCACCATCAGGCTGACCATCTTTACCGATAGAAGGTGCTTTACGTAATAACATATGTTCTGCTCCACCTTGTGGAATAAAAACAGCTTGATGATAAGGATTTGCTGTTTCTACAACAGGACAACGACTCCATTTAGATTGATCTGTAGTAAATACAATATCAACATTATTCAAGTTTGTTAAAGGATTTGATGAATGCATCAAGTTACCGAATGTCGGACTACTTGCCATCCATGCAGGTGTTATGTAATCAGGTAAAATATCTCCAGTTGCACCAGTCTGTCTCCAGTTTGCAACTCTATATGGCACCCAAGATCCTTCTAACACATTAGAAAATACTTGTTGAGGATCAATGAGTTCGTTTGAAGGATGTTCATCAAAATTAACGACATCAGCATAAAATGTAGCAATCAACCCTGAAATCGGTTCTGGTGGTACGCCTCGATACCATGCACTACCTCCTTCTGGGTAAGTTGCACTTGCACCGATAAAACCATTTGGTGCTATAAGATCGTCACTAACATCGCTTACTTGACCTATTGTTAATGAAATACCTTTATCTAAAATAACTTGCTCTACTGTAATATCCAATGTTGTTTGAGAGAACCATTGTTCTCCTGCCTCATCCGTTAATACCCATTTTAAAGAATCATCGTAGTTAGAATTTCCCATATTTTCATCTACAAAGGTCAAACTATATGTTCCACCTTGTACACGAATAGGATCTACGACTTTCACATCAATTGGACCTGCTCCTTTTTGATAAACAATAATATCTTCTTCGCCGTTTTCTAAAATCTTAGTTTCAGTTTCATCTGAAATTTGCAAGAAATTTTTACCAGTTCCTTTACCATCTAAACGAGTAATAGCCGGACCATCACCATAACTTGCATTCAATTGTAATCCTTCATACTCAGGTAAATTAATACGAGGAACTCCGACATAAGGTGTACCTGAACCATCTGAACCGATATTACGACGTCCTTGCAAATAAGGACTACGTTGACCTCCGTTTGTTAGTGGATCAAATACTTGATAACTATTATGTGCGTAAGCAACTGCTAAGAAATAGTATTTTTTATGATTGACTAAGTTTCTATTACTTTGAGCAAACTGATCTTCTGTTACTTTAAAACTATGACTTATTCCTTCATCTGCACCTTCCACTTCTAATTGTGGAATAAACACAGTATTTGGAGTAGGCAAATCACCATCAGAAAATGGTACCCAGTTAAAAATTTGATTAACTCCGTTATTTAAATCTACCTGATAAATCAAACGTGCCTTTTCTGTATCATCTAATTCTGCTACAGAAACAGTTGGACTTGCTACTTGATAAATTTTATATCCTTCAAATATATATAAGGTATCATCTGTATTATCTGGTATAGGTTGTACTGGTTCACTATAAGATAATGAATCATTGTTATGATTCCAACCTGGTCTTTCACCATTTGATAATACTAATACTAATTCTTTATCTAATTCTATAATATCCATATCTGGAGCATCAGGACCATTCGTAATTTTAAAACAATTATCGAATAATGACTGTGCTAAATCATCTGCTGTCAATAATTTATTGAAAGATGGACAATATGTTGTAATCTCAGGAACCCAAGCTACACCAATAATCAATTCATTTACTGCACCTGGATCTAAACGGAATGGTCCTGATGATTGTAAGGTACGTAAATCCGCACCTGTAACTCCTTGTTGACACATCGAGTTACCTCCTGTGGTTTCAGGGTCTTGAACATAAACATATTTTGTGCGATCAGCTCCACCATAACCATTGCCACCAATAGTAAACGGCGAACCATCACGCCATGTTCCAGTCATATAGTTATAGTATTCAGTTGCATTTTGAGGATCTGACATACCGGGTACACCTGCACCACCATTAATATAATATGTGAATGAAGACATTCCGATTTCAAGGCTATCTTCATCTAATGGACCACGGAAGTAATCAATACCCAACATCGGTGGATTCGCTCCATAAGAAGCGATTCCATTACAACCACCATCACCATCTACTGCATTTTCATTATAATAGACTGCTAATGAACGTGTTGTATCTGAACCAACATAATCATCTAAAGGACAACCTAAATCTCCATCAATCCACATTGTAAAGTAAGTAGAGTCAATCGGAGAATTAGCTCTATTAATCAATTTATAACGATAGAATGACATATCATTAATCTCATCAGATGTTCCATATCCAAATGCTTGAACTTGAATTTCCATACGAATTGGATCACCTGTTGTTTGTGTGTGAATATTACCATTATCATTATAAACCCAAAAAATCATTTGATCAGCGATAGATGTAGCACCGCTTGAACCAGCAGCACAACCACGAACTTCAATAATAGGAAAATCACCATCACAAGGATTGTAAATTCCATCATTATTTTCATCATAAAAAGGTGCTAACGGCTGATTAGGTAATTCCCACCCTTCAAAATCAGCAAAGAAAGGATTACCTCTACCTGGCCAATTTTTTAATTCATCAGGAACATTCGCACAATCAAAGCCATCATTATTAAAAGCCCCAATATGTTCATTAATAGTAGCACCATGCACTGTAAAGTGTTGATCCCATCTTGAACAAGCTTCGTTTGTTGTTTCCCCTGAATTTCGTTCTAAAGGGCCAGGCCAATAATCATTACCTGTTTGACGATAAGTTTGGGCCGCTAATTTTAAGTTTCCACCATCATCAAAACCTCCTAACCATACGGCACCAGCAAATAATGCTGATACTGCTTCTTGTCCAGGAGGTACATTTGGTATTATGTAGCGACCATCATTGAGATCCCACCACATATCACCACCGTTTAGTAAACGTGCACGAACGTTATTGATATTCAAATCCGTTTGTGCTTGAGCATCTCCACAGTCTGCCCGATAAGAGGCTGTTGTAGAAGTACTTGTATTATTTGTTGGGTTTGCTGTTCCTCCTTCAGGTACATATTCTTTAGCATTTACAGCTAAAGCAAAGCCCGAAAGGACGAACATGACCAACCATGTTTTTAGATTATTCATAATCATTTTTCAAATTAGGCTTTAAAATAAATAATAAATAGTTTTGAATTATAATCTTCAATAATGTCTGTTATCTATTTTATTAATCCGTATTATTTATTATAAATTAAAAATACTCTCGATTAATAATTGAATGTAGAAAGGTAGAATAGCATTCTACCTTTCTATATTACTAACCTATATTTATTTTTAGAAATTAACCAATGCACCTACAAACATTCTACGAGGTAATGTGTAGAACCCAGGTTGTAATAATCGCCATTGATAAGATAATAAATATGCGGCAGGATCAATTGTATTATTTACAATGTTTTGTCCTTGAGGAGATGCTACGAAACCATCATCATCTGGAGAACCTGTAAATGGATAAACCCCTACAATATTTCTTTGATCTAATAAGTTTTGGACACGGAAGTAAACATTTAAGTACATTCCTTTCTTGTCTTTAGTCGGTTCAACCAATGTAAAATCTTTATCCACACGTAAGTTCAACGTTGTATTCCATGGTAATCTTGCACCATTAATACCACCTTTTGCACCAGAACCCGACAATACACCCGGAATCAATGCTGCGGTATAAGGACGACCTGACGCTCCAATAACAGTCAAGTTAACTCCTGCATTAGCAAAAATTTGTCTACCACCAGGAGCAGGTCCGTTATATTTATTACCAGAACCATAACGATAATCAATTGTTCCTGTTACACGATGACGCTCATCAAAGTTCAATGGATAAATTACACGTAAGTTACCTCTGTTAGAAATACCCCTTTGTGAGTTTGCATCAGATCCTGTACCTTCTGCAAACTGTAATGTATATGTTGCTCTTAATGAAACGTTACCCGTTCTTCTCATATCATAGCTAAAGTTGAATCCTTTAACTGTACCAAAATCCTGATTACCAAAACCATCATAAGTTGATGGATAAGCATATAAGTATGTTTGTGACTGAATCATATCACGTAACTCCTTGTAGTATGCCGACATCTTAATTGCAGAAGATGCTGATAATTTTTGTTGGAAACCAACCTCATAATCAATTGTTCTTTCAGGACGTAAATTAGGATTATTAAACTGTGAACCTAAGTTATCTTGAAAAAAGAAATACGTCAAAGGTGTTGCCAATGAATTTGATGGAGGACGTTGTGTCAATACATCATAATGTGCAAAAAAGTTTGCTTCGTCTGAAATAGGGAATGAAAATGCTAAACGAGGCATAAAATTGATACTTGGCTCTGCATCTACAAATGTAGAGTTCGGATCAAAGTTAGGCGACTGAATGTTATCATTCTCTTTTACTAACGCAGGTCTTGCTTGATCTGATCCAAAAATAACAATTGGACTATTTACAAGTGTACCATCTGAAGTATACCAAACATCACCATCACGATAAGCCGTAATAGCACTGTTATCCGTTGCTGCTCCATCACTTGTATAGACTACAGCATCTCCACTTACTGCACCAGGTATTTCTCTACCAATCTCAGAGGCTGTAAATGTTTCGTACAAAGAGTAATTATCTTTTAATGTTCTTGTATTTGCATCATATCTATCTACACGCAAACCGATACGGAAAATAATATCTTTGAACAAGAATTTATCCTCAATATATGCCGCTGTATAAATTGGCTGGTTAGGAGCGATATTACGAGTATACTCACCGTTTGCATCTTTCTCTAAGAAGAAATCATTAAAACTAACATCTCCACCTAATTTATTACCTAAGTAATCATATCCATAATAGCTCACAATTTGAGCATTCGTCAATTCAGACGCTGAAAAATAATCTAAACTTAATTGATCAGGTGTCAATGCATCAAAATCAATCCATTCTTTACGTCCTGCACCTAAGGCAGCACGCAATGATTTGTCAAAATAAGACTGACCATCTGTACGTGGATTGTCAGGATCTTCAGTAAGTCCTTCTATTACCCATTCCGCATCTTGTGCTAAATTTGCATACTGAGTAACAGGAACTCCTTGATCATTGATGTAAGTACCTATAGAGTCATTTAAATCTAAATTATTGAAGTGTCCATTTACTAATTGACGACCAATCTCCCACAAACGACGAGGCCCAATAGCATAAGCTCTATCTACACGTTGCTCATACATGATACCAAACTCAATAGTATGCTTACCTTTAGAGTTTCCTCTCGGTACAATTTCAAACAAACCTTTTGCATTAAATTGATACCGGTGACTCTCACTCATATCTAAGCGATTATAAATATCATTTACATTGGTATGCAAACCATAAATACTCATCAATGCTTCTGGACGATTTCCATTAAAATATGGGAAATCATTACGATTATTAAAATCTTCAACATACGAATTGTATGGTAATAATTCAGGGTTGCTAGTTGTTGAATAATCAACATCTTCTACACTATAAAAATTACCTACATGCTCATATTCTCCCGTAAAAACACCTGTTAGAGAATCAAAAATAGGAACATCCTGTGGTGTTTCAACACCTATAAATTGACCGATGTAACCATAATCAAATAGATTCTCTTGATGAATCGGATCATGCGTATTATTAGTCGTCAAGTTATAACTCATTTGTAATGTATAACTTGCATTCTGAATAGATGTACCTTTTGTTTTTGCCGCATTTGCATCAGCAGCAGTCGTTGCACCACCAATACGGTGACGGAAACGGAAAAAACCACGAGCATCTGTATTATACTCTGTTCGGTTACGTCCATAATTCAAAACTGAATTTGTAATCGGTTGTGATTGACGAGTATTAAAGCTACCACCAATTGCAATATCCATATTACTATTCAAACGAGCATCAATTTTACCTGTTGCATCGTAACGAACATCTCCACTGTTAGGACGTGTTCTTACTAATTCTACATCATCTTCTGATAAAAAGTTAGCCGCAGGTAATGGAACTAATTCTCCACCTGTTGAAAACAATGTAACAGGATTTTCAGATAATTCATTGAAAACCTCATCTTTCAGTTTGTAAATACCTACTGCCGAAGGATCACGATCTCTACGAGAACGATATTGACCAGAAAAACGATAGCCAATGATAGATTGACCAGTACGCTCACCTTTTGCATTTTTCTTTTTCAAAATCGGACCAGAAAGACTCAACATTCCTAAGTTATAACCATAACCATCTAAAAATTCAGATGTTTCCACCTCTGCTGTTCCTGAAAAATTACGAGAAGGTCCTTTAGTAGTTACTGATATTACACCACCTGTAACATCACCAATACTTGCAGGAATACCTCCTGTGATTACCTGAAGCTGCTCAATCTCAGATTGAGGAATCATTGCTCCACTTACACGGATACCATCAATATAGTAATCCGTTGCATTTGAACGAGAACCACGAATTGTAACAGCATCACCTTCATCTGCTGATGATACACCAGCCGATTGAGCAATAATTCCGTTAATGTTCTTCGACGCTAATTTGTCAATTTCCTTTGAAGTTACGACCGTACCTTGTGTGGTATTATCTTGTTCTACTAAAGGAACTTGATAGACGACTTCAATTACATCTAACTCAACCCCTTCAGAAATCTCAACATTTAGAGTGATTGATTTACCTGCAAATACGACCACATCAGAGATTTTCTTATTGGAAAAACCAACATAAGAAACCTCGATGTCATAAGTACCTGCATCGATGTCATTGAATGAATACTTTCCATCAATATCGGTCTGAACACCTGTGACCAGTGCACCATTTTTATACAGGGCAACGTTAGCGAACATTACGGGTTCGCCTGTTTCCTGTTCTGTCACAAGCCCTTGTAGGGATTGTGAGCCAGTTTGTGCAAAAGTGGTCACAGCACTCACCAACATGATGAAAAAAAGTAAAGTAAAACGTGCCATAAGCTACTTATTTTTATTAATGAGAAATTTGATATTTCGTGCGAAATGCACAATTTTAATAAAACGATAATCCAATTCAAAAACTTTAATTATCTCTTGTCTGTCTTTTGACAAAGGATTGATGATTATCTACACTACTATCCGAATAATGACAATGTTTGTAGAAAAACCAAGGCTTAAAGCTTGATTCGGATTTTCGATTTTTTCACTCGTACCAACTCTTAAACCGTTGTAAAAGGTTGGGTTTCTTCTAAAAAATTAGTGATTTTTGTTAATAAAACACTTGCCAAACGTTCCAAAGATTGTATTGTCCAACCTGCAACATGTGGCGTCAAAATCACGTTTTCAAATTCATATAAATGATTAAAAACCGACTTTTCTGCTTCCGAAAAAGTAAGCGGTTTTTCATTTTCAAAAACATCTAAACAAGCTCCTCGAATAATACCTTCTTCCAATCCTCTAATCAAATCCTTTGTAGGAATGACATTGCCTCTTGAAGTATTAATCAGTACAATTGGCTTTTTAAATTGCTTCATCCAAGTATAATCTGCAAAGTGTTTTGTTTCGGGATTTAGCGGTAAGTGCAAGCTAACGATGTCTGCATCTTGAAAAATTTGCTCTGGTGTCGTTTCTGTTATAAAGCCATAATCTAAAGCATAACCAGCTGGTTTGTATTTATCATAAGCCAAAATTTTCACACCCATTCCAGCTAATTTTTTAGCAAGTTGACTTCCTGTATGACCAAAACCAATTATACCAACCGTTTTTCCCATGATTTCAAAACCTCGATTTGCTTCTCGTTGCCAAATCATTTGACGTACTTCAGTATCACCTGTTCTAAACTTATTAGCTAAAGCCAATAACATTCCCAGTGCATGTTCTGCGACAGCATTACAATTACCTTCTGGAGCAGAAAATACAGCAACACCTTTTTGACGAGCATAAGGTTGATTAATGATTTCCATTCCTGAACCTAAACGACCGATAAATTTTAACCGAATTGCTTTGTCCAGAAAGTCTTTATCAACAATAATTTTACTATTGATAATGACTCCATCATAATCTTGAATAATCAATTTAACTTTTTCTAATGTAATTTTAGGATGATAATCATAACCAAATCCCAATGCGACAAAACCTTCAATTAACGTTGGATGAACACCATCGGTAATTAAAACTTTTTTCCCATTGGTAGGACGATTACGATTTATCCTATGTAAGGAAGGTGATTCCATTGATAGTTATATTCTGTGTATTCCTATCTATTGATTATTATATTATTGTGTCAATATAAATCACAACAAACACCAGGTAACTATTCCTATTATCTATACTTTTGGCTTAAATCATTTTTAAAAACCCATAAAAAAGATTTATATAAATAATTTTTAGAATATACTTGGCTATTAGTTAGGTAGTTTCAAACAATTAGTGAAATTTATTACTCACAAATGTAACTTTTTTATTCCAAGCTGTTAATAACCTTAACTAATTTTTGTTTTCGTAATATGTCCTTTTTTTATCATTTTTATAAAAAAACCTACTTTTAGGTCATTAAAATTAAGATTTTATCAATAAGAACTATAATAACAATGTGTGAAAAGGCAGAATTTGACAATGAAATCATTTTATGATTGTATGAATGAATATTGTGAAAATGATGTATTGTATGTCTATTGTAATTTATTAATAGCTTTTGGTTAATTTATAAATAGCTCACATCATGCTAAATAATTTTTTTATTAGAAAAAGTACGTGAAACTGTTGAGAATACTAGATTGTAAGGGTTTGAAATGTATATGGATTCTTTATAAGATTTTTTAATTAATAATTAATGTTTCAGTTCGTGCAACCTTTCTCAATCTTCTTGCACTACACTAATAACAACATTCAGAAATAACAAACCAAACCAATTAAAGCTTGACGCAAAACGAAGCTAAAATACTGAGAGGCTGTAAAAAAGGAGATAAAACAGCACAACGGCAATTTTATGACTTGTTCAAAAAATTGGTGTTTAGTGTCGTGATGCGATATGCAAAAGATGTTCCTGAGGCAGAAGATATTATGCAAGATACGTTTGTGAAATTGTATCGTGACTTGTATCAATATCAACCTACAAGTGCATTAGGTGCTTGGGTTCGTAGAGTAACTGTGAATACAGCATTGATGCATGTGCGTAAAAAAAGAATGTTGTTTTCGAATGTTGAATTACATAATTTGGCAGAACATCGCCAAAGTAATGGTGATGTCTTTAGTACAATTGGAGCGAAAGAAATCATGAAAATGGTACAACAGTTACCAGATGGTTATCGTATTGTGTTTAACTTGTATGTGGTCGAAGGATATTCACATAAAGAGATTGCAGAACAATTGAATGTTTCGGTTAATACGTCAAAATCGCAATTATCAAGAGCAAAAAAGATGTTGCGTTCAGTTTTAGAAAAAGCATTAACTAACTGATTCGTGTTACGTGATTTTTTACACTCGAATTTGATGAGATTTGGTGTTAATAATAAGAACTTTTTTAATTAAAAATATATAGAATAAACCTGACAGGTTTTAAAAACTTATCAGGTTTGTAGAAACTATAAAATTCTAAGAATTTGGGAAAAAATTTACATAACGACGATTTCGAGGATTTTTTTAAAAAACATTTAGAAGGCTTCAATGGTGAACCAGCTGATGATATGTGGGAACGTATCGAGCCAGTTATTCCGCCAAAACCTGGTGTCACTTGGTCTGCTTATGTCTTACCTTCTGCATTGATTTTATCTTTGGGTTTACTGCTTCTTGTTGGCATTAAAATGTTTGAATACAAAAAAATTTCTGAAAATTTGACGGAGCAATTAGAACAATCTAATCGTGAAGTTCAGTCATTGAACAATGATACTATCATTCAAAATAAGGAAAGCCTTTCGCCAAATACAACCTTGAATAATTCAAATCAAGATAATTCAAATCAAGAAAATTTGAATTCAGATAATAATAATATTGATAACAATACGGGTAATTTGAATTCAATTGCGAATCAAAATGATGTTACTGTTTTTTCTAAAAAGAAGACAACATCATCAAAAATTAATCAACAAGATTTTATTAATACTATAAACAATATAACTTTTAATTCAACGAATACGAATCAAAACTATGAACAAACAATCGGAAAAGAACAAGTATCAAAAATAAAAAAAACGATTCTGACGACTCCAGAGATTGGTAAAGAAATTCAAAAAAACAATGAAGAAACAACGTCAATTATTGATAAACCAGTGGCAACATCAATAGTTGATTGGAATGAATTGATGATGAAGCCTTCTTCTATTTTATTTCAAAATAATTGGCAATTAAATAAAGCGGTAACAGTGAATAAACCTTTATTTGAGGAAGTATTAGCAAATAGAAACAGTATTACGTTATTCGTAACGCCAACAATTTTGAAAAATAATATTCGTCCGCCAAGACCTCCGAAAGGAAATAACCCGCCACCTCCACACAATAACCCTCCACCGATTCCGACAGAAAAGGTGAAAATTGGTCAAGCGTTTGGTGTGAAATATGGCTATAACCTGACGAATAAGTTGTCATTAAATATTGGTGGAATGTATGCAAATGCATCGTATGATTTCAATACAAGACATTTTCTACCGTATAATAAAGATACAGAACAAGATATTTCAACAGATAAAGTGAGTAATAATGTAGATTATTCAGGTTCAAGTACTTATGGTGAATATAGTATTGGTGCAGATATTACTCGATTGAAAGACAATAGTGTAACACAAGACGAAGAAATTGATATAAAAATAGATGCAACAGCAAAAATTCATTCCATTGTTATTCCTGTATATTTAACTTATGAATTGTTTGAAACTAATGGTTTTTCAGTTGGTCTCAAAGGTGGGTTGAGTTATAATAATGTGATTAAAAATGATTTAAAAATTAATGATTTCAAAATTGAAAAACAAGGGTTTGAAGTACGGAATTTTGAATTAAAAAACCCTCCAAAACCATCTAAAAATGGTGCAATTAATATGCTTTCAGGTGTTGTATTAGCGTATGCTTTTAAAGATAACTGGTCAGTTATGATAGAACCAACATGGTCTTCAGCACTTTCTGATAATCATAAAGCAGATTTTGGACGTACGAAATCTAATATGTTCAATGTGGATATTGGTTTAAAATATAATTTTTAAGAATAATCGAGTAGAGTTTTCCAAATAGTGTAAGCGGTTGCTCCGAAGTAAAATTTGGAACAACCTCTTTTTTATGAAAGCAGTATTGCCTGAATAATCATAAAAATAAGATGATTCCTTACTAATTTTTTTGTCACAATCATATTATGATATTAAGGATTAACTACTTGAAAATTCATCAGTTAGCAATGTATATGTTAAGGAATGAAGTCTTGTATGTTAAAAAACACCGTTACAAATCGGACTTATCCACAAAAAAATGATAACTGTGGATAAAAATGTGGAAAACTCGAAATGTAATTATTCTACTTATCGTTTCACAAGGGTTCACAAAAAATGGCATATAGATTTCTTTAATTATCAATCTTAAAAGAATTTTATCTATTTAAAAATAAAAATATATGAAATTTCTATGACAATTAATTAGATAATCTAAATGAAATATTTATTTTTGGATTATTAATAAAACCAAAAAAATTGTCATAATGAAAAAACTTATATTATTTATGGTATTAGTTCTTGGCGTTAGTTTTAGTGCGTCAAGTCAAGGAGTGAGTTCAGCTCACGAAGTGTATTTTGCTGTTGGCTCTTCAGCGTTGAATGCTGATACAAAAGCAACATTGAATAACTTAGCTGATCGATTGAAAAAATCAGGTAAAAAAGAATATGAAGTATTAGTATATGGTTACGCAGATCCAACAGGTGATGAGAAGTTAAACTTGAAATTATCTATTAGTCGGATTAATTCTGTAGCAGATTATATCGAATCTAAGGGAATTCCTAAAAATAATGTGGTACGTCAAATTCCTCGTGGCGAAGTTCAAACACGTAGCAAATATGTGAATACAGAGAAAGATTTGGATCATAGTAAACGTCGTTCTGTTGAATTACTAATTACACCTTCTATTAACACATTACATCCTGAAGGTAGGCCTTCGGAGGATAAAGGAGAGTACAAATTTTAAGTAAAAGTGCATATCAAAACAAAACGGAATAACCTAATGCCTGACATTTTTAATGTTGGGTATTTTTTAATTATGCATATATTAGCCATTTAAATTCAGAAATGAATTAATCTTCATAAAAAGGTGACTTCAATTTGTGAATCATTTGAGGTGTGTCAAAAAAACAGGACAACTTTTTAAGATAGAAAAAATAAAAACTGTTTCCATTAACATTTTTTTTAGGAAAAGCCCTCAAAGAAAGAGGGGCTTAATAGAAAAAAAATATCTTGTCTGTTATGCTCCATATTTTAAGTATTCCAAAATCGTTGTTCAAATTGGACAGGACTCAAATAATTAATTGAGAAATGTCGTCTAATTACATTGTAATATCCTTCGATATATTCAAAAGTACGAGAATAGGCATCATCAAATCCATAAAAAATATCGCCATCTAATAGCTCTGCCTTAAATCGACTAAATAAAGACTCTGCATGTGAATTATCGTAATGATTATCCTTTCGGGTCATACTTTGTCGATATTGATAATTTTTTAGTAATGCCCTAAATGCCTTAGAACTATACTGCGAACCACCGTCAGAATGAACGATTAAATCCTTATTGGCTTGCCGTTGCCGAATGACTTGTTGCATCGCTTTGATAACCAAATCTTCCGTCATTTGACGGTCTAAATGCCAACCAACTATTCGATGTGAATATAGGTCTAACCAAGTTGCCAAATATAACCATTTTCCATAGCCTTTTTCCTCATTTGGTAAGTAAGTTATATCGCCAACAATTACCTCATTTGGTGCGGTTGGTAAATTATCCACTTCAAGTAGTAAATTATTGCTACGACGAAGATGTGGATGACTTTGTGTCGTCTTGGGTACAAAACTTTTTGGCTGTATTGCTACCAAATTTTGTTCCTTCATGCGATTACGAATTTGATGTCTTCCTACCTCTATGTCTTCTGCTGCCAATTCTGCTTGAATCCGTCGCCAACCATAACGTTTTTTATGTTTATCAAACACTCGTTTTACTTCCGTTTTTATTCGTTCTTTTTCCTTACTTAAAACGTAAGTTTTACCATTGTGATAAGCATAATAACTGTTCCGACTAATTCCTAATACTTCACAAATTCTTACTATTGAAATAGCCCTATATTCCGATTGTAGCATTTTCACCACCTCATATAAGTCCCTTAAGGATGACGGCTGAAAATGCTCAAGGCTTTTTTTAAAATATCTCGTTCTTCTTCAACTTCTTTAAGTCGCTTACGTAAGTTCTTAACCTCTTCTAATTCCTCTTTTATCTCTTTTGATGCTAAGTTATTTGAGCCATTTGATAATCGTTTCCATTTATATAGTAAATTTTCATTGATGCCAAATGATTCTGACAAAGACCTCATGCTCCGTCCATTAGCATGCAGTTCCAATAATTGATCTTTAAACTTTGCTTCATAGCGACGGCGTTTACTCTTTTTATTCGTATTTTTCATAACACAAATTTAAGATTGTTTGCTGTCCTGTTTTTTTAACACATCTCA
>JBGCFH010000160.1:0-11610 GCA_045106825.1 Saprospiraceae bacterium
GGGGCAATTGATAATGAAAAGCTAAAGCACGGGGCAATTGATAATGAAAAGCTAAAGCACGGGGCAATTGATAATGAAAAGCTAAAGCACGGGGCAATTGATAATGAAAAGCTAAAGCACGGGGCAATTGTTGTGAAATAAAAATAATTTATGATAGATACAGCGAAATATGAAACTTTGTTAGCGGATTATCAGGTATTTGAAACAGAATATTGGTCAGCGGCTTTCACGGAAGAAAAAGAAAAGCTATTGCCTTTGTTAGGAAGTTATCAAGTGTTTGATAAATATGTTTTATCGGAGATAGTTAAAACGGAAAGTCCGCAGTATAATATTTTCAAGGTTTTGAATGTCCGACATTACGAAGAAAAACTACATACGCCTTTTTTGGTAAATTTATTAAATCCGAAAGGAAGTCATGGACAAGGTGCGTTGTTTTTAGATTTGTTTTTTGAGTTGGTTTTGAAGTTGGAATATAGATATAAAACGATAACGACTTTTAATATTAAGGAAGAACGCAAAATAGATAGTGGACGAATAGATATATTGATGACGTTCCATAATGGTAAAAATTGGGTTGGAATTGTTATCGAAAATAAGATTTATGCAAAAGACCAATATCGACAATTAAAAAAATATCACGATTACTTAGAAAGTCGATTTAGGAAAGTTGAAAATCGTAAATTATATTATTTAACACCAAGAAAAATAAATCCAACGACACATTCTATTTCCGAAAAAGACGCAAAAGAACTAAGAGATAACGGTGTTTTACATAACCTTGGTTATCATGCAGATATTTATCCATGGTTGAAACAAAGTTTATCTAAAATTCAATCGCCCAAAATCAGGTTTACGATTGAACAATACCTAAAAACGATTACAACATTATGAATAAAAAATATAACAAAGCGGTTTTTGAGTTTTTCACAGAAGATGAAGATAGGTTTTTGATGATGGGAAAAATTGTTGAGCATCAATCGAGGGTTAAGACAGAATTGATTAAATTCTTCTGGGAGAAATTGCAACAAAAATTAGAAGAAAAATTTAGCGATAAAGAAGGAGATTGGATTGTTCGATTTTCAGATGATTGGGATTTTCCGAATAACAAAATTGTTATTTACAAAAAATCATGGTGCTTTTATAAACATAATTTTCCTTTAGTTTGTGTTGCTTTTGAAAGTTTGTATCAAAACAATCATCCATTTTTAGGAATTTTATCAGATAGAATTGGATATGGAAATACAAGTTATTATGATATAGATAAAATTAATATTAAACTTAGAGCAACACCTGCGATTAATCTTTTAGGTATAGATGATGATGATTTTCATTGGTCTGTTTGGCAACATTTGAATTTTCATTTAAAAGATTTCGAGAATTTAGCCAATCTTCTACCTGAAAATGCTGAAAAAACGATAAACTTTTTAATCGCTGATGTAGAACGATATACGATAGCTTTGGAGGATTTTATGATTGATAATGATAATTTGAAAGCTTATAAATTGCAGAAATAAAACAATTGCCCCGAAGCTTCAGCTCGGGGATTCATAGACAAACAGAGTATCGGGCTTTAGCCCAACATGATGTAATGTCAGGCTAAAGCCAATTTTATTTTGATTATTTTTCCCTGAGCTAAAGCACAGGGCAACAGATGTGAAAATCTTGAAAAACATCCATTGCACCGCAGTTTTAATTCAGCATTTTATCAATTGCCCTGTGCTTTAGCTCAGGGAAAGCAATTATATAATTAGGGCTTTAGCCCAACACAAAAACCACAATAAATGCCTTATATTAAAATTTGGATACACCTTGTTTGGTCAACAAAAAATCGAGAACCTTACCTACAAGGAAAGGAATTGAGAAAAAAAGTCTGGCAGCATATTAAAGAAAATGCAGCCTCTAAAGATATTTACTTGGATTGCGTGAATGGTTATTATGACCATGTTCATTGTTTAATGTCCTTAAAATCTGACCAAACAATTGCTAAAAATATGCAGTTGATTAAGGGAGAATCTTCTTTTTGGATAAATAAAGAAAAACTTATTCCACATAAATTTAAATGGCAAGAGGAATATTTCGCTGTTTCAGTAAGTCATTCTATGGTGGATAAAGTGCGAGGTTATATTCATAAACAGGAGCAGCATCATAGCAAAAAGGCTTTTGAAAATGAATATCAAGAGTTTATTGAGAAATATGGATTTGAAAAATTTAAAGATTTAGAATAAATCTGTTGTTCTGTGTTTTGAATCAGGAAATTATCAATTATCCTGTGCTTTAGCTCAGGAATCAAAATAGGATTCAATTTATCAATTGCCCTGTGCTTTAGCTCAGGGAAAAGATATTAAAAATTTTAGGGCTTTAGCCCAACATTATGCAGTGTCTGGCTAAAGCCGATTTATCTGTTTATTCTTTTTTCCCCGAGCTAAAGCACGGGGCAATGGATGTGAAACAGCTGAAACACGGGGCAATGGATGTGAAACAACTGAAACACGGGGCAATTAATATGAAACAGGCAATTGATGTGAGAATAAATATCTATTGCACCGCAGCTTTAGCTCGGTGAACTGGGACAATTGATGTAAAACATTAAAACTCAAAATAAATTATAAAACACCTAAAAAATGGCATTTCTTAACGAATCACATATAGAAGACGCAGATATTGAGTTCTTTTTAAAAGAATTGAATTACGATAAACACATCAATGCTTGGAAAAAGAAATTGGTCGGTCGAGATAATCTAAAAGATGTTGTCCTTCGAGATAGATTGAAGGCACAATTAACGATTTTGAATCCAAACTTACCAATTGATGCTATCGAACACGCTGTTAGTGAATTGTGCAAAAATCGCTATTCACAAACGCCTGTGATGGCAAATAAAGCCGTCTATGAATTGATTAAAAAAGGTGTGCCTGTTACAATCAAAAATCAATCGGGAAGAGAAGAAAATGATTATGTGAAAGTAATTGATTTCGTAAATCCTAAACGAAATGAATTTGTCGTCGTCACGCAATTGAGCATCGAATATGGTCAGAAAGATGGCATTACTCGACGACCTGATGTATTGCTATATGTGAATGGTTTGCCGTTGGTGATGATTGAATTGAAGAACGCAAAGGAAAAGGTAAAGATTGGTTACGATAAGAATTTGGTGGATTATAAACGAGATATTCCGCAGTTGTTTTGGTACAATTGTTTTGTTGGTATTTCTAATGCGATACAAACGAGAGTTGGAGCATTTAATGCTCCTTGGGAACATTTTTTCTCTTGGATAAAACTGCAAGATACGGCTGTTTTTCAAGATGATATGAACTTGTTAGCGATTGAGGCAGAAAGCAAATCGACAGGAAATCGTTTGAGTTTAGAGCGTTTTTGTCGTGGTTTGTGTAACAAAAGTAGTTTGATTGATTACTTTGAAAACTTTGTATTGTATCACAAGAACAAAGTCAAAATTGTTGCAAAAAATCATCAGTTTTTGGGTGTCAATAATGCGATAAAATCACTGCAAAACAGAGAAAAGAAAAAAGGAAAGTTAGGTGTATTTTGGCATACACAAGGTTCGGGAAAGTCGTATTCTATGATTTTCTTTACTCGCAAAATCCAACGAAAAGTTACAGGAAATTGGTCATTTTTAATCATTACAGATAGAAAGGATTTAGATGACCAAATCTATCGTAACTTCAAAGAAACCGAAACGATAACAGAAACCAAAGACCAAAAAGAGAATTATTATCGCCCGAAGTCTCGAAAGGTATTGAAAGAATATTTGCAATCAAATCGAACGTATTTATTCACGTTAATTCACAAGTTCGGGATTGAAAAAGGAAAAACTTATCCGCAACTGACCAATAGAGATAATTGGATTGTAATGGTGGATGAAGCACACCGAACACAATACAAAGGTTTGGGTGAAAATATGCGAATTGCCTTACCAAATGCTCAATATATTGCCTTTACGGGAACGCCTTTGTTGCGAAATGAAAAGACAGAAAACTGGTTTGGAGATTATGTATCAGAATACAACTTTGCACAAAGTATAGAAGATGGTGCAACTGTGCCGTTATTTTATAAAAAAAGTGTGCCGAGAGTGGAGCAAGTTAATGAAGACTTAGTCGGTGAAGCTGCTCAAATATTGGAAGACGAAAACCTCAATGAAGAACAAAAGGCAAAACTGGATAAGGAATATTCCACTTTATTGCAAGTTGTTCGTAGAGAAGATAGGCTAAAGGAGGTTGCTCAACATATTGTACAACATTATCCTTATCGCTTAGATGTCGTTGATGAAAACGGTAAACGTCGTCCAATGAAAGCAATGGTGATTTGTATTGACAAATTCACTGCTATACGAATGTATGAATTTGTGCAAAATGCTCAAAAAGAAGAAATCAAGTCGCTTCGTAGAAAGATAAAACGAGAAAAGGATATTGAAATCAAAAATCGCTATAAAAGAGCAATAGCGTTTATGAAAGAAACCCAAATGTCTGCCGTAATTAGTCAAGAAGGAAGTGAGAAAGAGGAAAAAGCAAAGTTTGAAGCAGAAGGTTTGAATATCTCGCCACACCGAAAACTAATGGATTATCCTGATAAAGATGGTCAAAATATTGAGGATTACTTCAAAAATGAAAATAGTACTTACCGAATTGTTTTTGTAACAGCTATGTGGTTAACAGGTTTTGATGCACCTGCGGTTTCTACTTTATATTTAGATAAACCATTGCAGAATCACACGTTGATGCAAACCATTGCACGAGCAAATCGGGTTTTGGTTGGTAAGAAAAATGGTTTGGTCGTTGATTATTTTGGTGTTTTTAGAAATCTGAAAAAAGCCTTAGCCGTTTATGCCGAAGGCACAAAAGGAAAGGAGAAAAAAGATGATGAAGTTGAATATCCTGTAAAGGAATTTGAGGAATTGTTGGGGTTATTATTAGAAGGTATTCAAGATGCTAAAATATATTGTAATGACTTAGGTGCTGATATTGACAAAATTCTTGAATTAGGCGAAATGGGATTTAAAGAAATTGAGTTCTTTCAAGAATATGCTTGTCTTATTTTATTAAAAGATGAATACAAAAAGCAATTAGGATTGTATGTAAATACCATTAATAGCTTGTATGATTCTGCTAAACCTGAAATTTATGCCTATCCAATCATTAAAAAAGATAGAGATGTTTTAGAATATTTGAAAAAGGTTGTAGATAGAAATGTTGACCAAGATGAAGCGATTGAACGAGCAAAAGGAAAATTAAATACTTTATTAGATTCAAGTGTTTTAGGTCAAGGCGATTTGCAAGAACCTGAGCAAAAATACAATATTGAATCTTCTAAGCAGATTGATTTAAGTCGCTTGGATTTCGCTCGACTTCGTGCAGAGTTTCCCGAAAAGAAATACAAAGCGATACAGTTTGCTGATTTGCGAGAATTAATGGAACAAAAACTCAAGCAAATGCTTGCTCAAAACAAAACACGAGTTTCATTTTTAGAACGTTTTGAAAAAATTATTGAGAATTATAACTCAGGCAGTTTATCCATTGAAGCTGCTTATGAAGAATTAGTAAAACAAGCAGAAAATTTATCCAAAGAACAGCGACGTGCTGCGGAAAATGGCATGTCAGAACAAGAGTTAGAATTGTTTGATTTATTAAAAAAGGAAAAACTCACCAAAGCAGAAGAAAAGGAAGTCAAGTTAGCTGCTACTCAATTGCTCCAAATTTTATTTGATGCCAAAGAGAAAATATTGATTCAAGAATGGCATCGAGAGAAAGCAACACAAGAAATCGTAAAACGTGAGATTCAGAAGATTTTGAATGATACTTTACCAACCTCTTACGGTAGAAATATTTTTGTTGATAAGACTGAAACCGTTTTTAGACATTTTTACGATATGGCGGAAATGGGTATTGGATTTTCAGCGTAGTGAAATAGTATCCAAAACATAGATTATTTATTACCGATTCACTAAACAAAACCTAAAATCCCATGGATGATATTTATAATTCTTTTAATGAAAAACACGTACAACAAATTGCCCATGATTTCTTAATTCAAGATTATGAAATCGCTAATGCAACAAATAAAGGAATTTATGAAAAGATGGAAGCCTATACGGTTAACGATAATCGAGCAGATGGCTTTTTGGCAATACGTACAGGTTCAGATAGTATTTTTACATCTTCTTTAGAATGTAAACGAGACTTGTCCTCAAGTAGTTTGCGTTGGGTTATTCATCCTCGTAGGCTTATCTATGTAATTTTTGTATTGTCAATGCTTATAATGATTGTATTTTTTAGTTTTTATTTTTGGTTCAATGAAATGGCAGGATTCTATGTAGAACCATTGATAGTCGGGCTTACTTTGACAGTTTTCACAGCTATATATATTGGTTTTGAACGATATTTTAACAAGAATGAACCATCATTTCTAAAAACAAGAGCTGTTTATCTACAATTAGAAAAATATCCCGCAGATGAAAAATGGTTGGCTTTTTCTATGCCACTTAATGAACGAGAAGAAACGATGTTAAATAATTTATATCGAGAATGTAAGAATAGAGGTTACGGTTTGTTGACTGTAGATGTTTATACAGAAAAAGTACGTAAAAGAATCCAACCTAAATCGTATAGAAATAGAATAAGTAATAATCTAAAACAATACAAGGACAAAAAAGAAATAGAAAATTATCTCATGATTGAGAATATTCCGAACTGGAAAGGACGAAGAAAAACTCGTGGTCAAATCTATTATTTTGTACGAAATGCTGCGATAATTATATTTCTTATAGTTGCCACCATTTGGTTAAGAGCGTTTTTTTTTTTTTTTCAAACGCCAATGGCAACGACCATTGAACCGCTTCAACAACAAGAAATAAAACAACAAGAGGAAGAAATTATGATAGAACAAATCGAAGAAGAAGTCGAACCGATTATCGCTTCAACAACAGTTATATTGGATAATGTTTATGATAATTTAGCCTCCGCAGAATGGCGAATAAAAACACTTAATGAGCTTGATTTAGAAGCGAAAGTAGGTCAGATTGATGATTATCAAATTGATTTAGATATTGATAAAAATTACTTTGTATTTCTTGATGATGAAAAGGGTGAGTTGAAACTACTTTATAATGATTATCGAGAAAAATTATTCAATGCAGGAGTTGATGTTATTGAAGCGAAAATTATTGAGATTGAAGATATAAATTTAAACAAATGAAAAGGGTAAGTCTATTTATGATTTTGTCTATCAGCTTACTAAGCTGCCAAAATCAAACACAAAAGCAGTTTAATAATTTTGAAGCTAAACTAACTGAGAAAGGTTTCTTTTGGCAACTTGGCGAAGAAGCCTTTCTATTTAGTGCTAACGAAGAAGTTTATTATTTACGTAATACAAGTTCAACAAAATCTGTAGAAAGTATTGGGAAATGGTACTTTAATAAAGACATCGGAATGTTACAAATCGCTTGGCAAAATCAGAAACAAATCGAAGTTGAGATAACAACTATTGACGAAGGTTTTAACAAGATTGAGTTTATCGGAAAAATTAATGATGTCAGCATTGAACGAGGAACATTAACTAAAATGAAATTATTAGATAATCGTTTTGATGATTTTCTCCATGGTGTTCAAGATATTCCAAACAATGCTGTAAAAGGCGATTATAATGGCGATGGAAAAACCGAATTTGCTTGGGTAATTAATGCTGAAACTGATGGTGAAAGCTGCAAAGATATTTGCGAATGCTTCGTTACGTTTTCTAATAAATCTATTCCAAAATTCAAGGTAGGAAAATCTTGTGTTACAGGTCGTATTAGAAATGAAGGTGATTTGAATGATAATGAAATTGATGATTTGTCTGTTGTTACACATGGTTTTAATGGCACTTGGGCAGGCGTTTATGTTTATACGAATAGAAATGGTAATTGGGTTGATTTAGTTAAACCATTTAGTTATTGGGTTGGTGGTGATGTTACTGATTTTATTCGTAAAGATGATACGAAAAAAGGTCATGTAATTATTACGGAATATGTGGATAGTGAGATTGTTTCGAGAAGTGTGGTAGTGAAGTAATACGTAAAATGCACGAGGTTTTAAACCTCGTGCGGAATAATATTATTCATGCTTTAAAGTACTTCAAATTGCTTGATAATAACAGTGTTTTTATTTTGTATTCTCAACACATAAAATCCTTTATTCCAAGAACTTACGTTTATGGATAGTTTGTTAAAGTTTGGGCTATTTGTAACTGTTCTTATCTTGTTTCCTTGTATATCGAAAATTTGTATAATCGTATTTTCACTCACTTCTTGTAATTCAATATTTAAAATATCCGATGTAGGAATAGGATAAATGTTTGACTTCGTAATATTCACAATACTTTCAAATTCTATAATAAGCACTTTAGAATATTCAAATTTATCATCTAAATCTACTTGTTTTAGACGATAATAATTTTTAGCATAAGGTGCGGTATCTATAAATTTATAATTAGTTATTGAAGTAGATTCGCCTTTTGAAGTAACCTGACCAATCTTTTCCCAATTTATACCATTTTCTGATTTTTGAACTTCAAAATAATCATTATTTTTTTCTGATGCAGTAATCCAGTTTAGTTCTAATTGTGTATCATCTTCTATTCTTAAAATATAAAAGTCTAACCACTCAACAGGTAAAGCAACATTCATTGCAGAGCCATTAATTATAGGTGTATAATCCATTAAATTCACACCAATATTTGGTTCAGTCGTTACATTAAAACCGACTTCACAAATCTCAAAATCACCTGTTCCTGTACTATTTTGTGTGTTTGAAATAGACATAATTTCTGTCCAAACATTCATTGTCCAACTTGTCGGAAAATTAAAAGGTGTTGCGTTAGCTGCGAACGCTTGAAAGTGATAACTTCCACTTGTTTGTCGAGTTCCCGATTTGATGATATTGTAACCAATATTAGTAATATTACCTAAATCGACATTGTAAGTATCTGACCATTTTAGTCCAAAAACCATATCTGTCAAAAAATCTGAACTTGATGGTGTTGTACCTGATGTTTCTCGCATTTCTACGCCTATTTCACCGTTACCTTTGTTAATAGTCCGAATTTCAAAACTTTGTGCTGTTGCCATATGAACTGACAAAAGTGAAAATATAATTATTAGATATTTCATATTTTTGAGTTTAGATTAGTGTTTATTCACAAATAAATTCTTAAGAAAATCCATTGCAAATAAACACTTCATTATTTAATATTAATTATTTAGGAGCAATGATTGTATTATTTGGTGTCAGTAAACCAACGTTGAATAAAATGATGTTCTTGTCATTACTTGCTCCATTATATTTGACAAATCCATCTAAATTAAGGTCATTTACATTGTAAGTATTTAGTACATTATTTGGTGTAAGAAGCCCGACATCAAATAGAATTTTATTTTTGTCATTACTCGCACCATTGTATTTAATTGTTCCATCATTGTTGGCATCTCCTGCCCAAAGTACTTGATAAGCACCAACTGTTTTTTGAGCATTATTTCCATAAGTTGCTAAACTTCCTGTCGTGAAATCAACTGTTTTTGCAGCCTTTTTCAAAGCAATTGGATTAGCAGTAACAACGCCTAAATGATTTCGGTGACTTATTTTTATATAAGCATTTTGAGGAGGAACACCATAAAGTTCAACTGACGAACGACCATCAACTTCGACAATACTTCCATTCCGAAGCAATAAAGCAGCACGAGTTGAAATAACACTATCAACATTGTTATCACTTCGTACTTCTACAAATACCCAATCAATAACTGCACTATCACCTGTTTTTTGTAAAACAGCATCATCAACTATTCTTTCCCTATTATCGTGTATTAAATCAATTCGATTTGGAACATGAGTAAATGTTGCCATATCGGTAAACGGTTCTGTCGTTGGAATCAAATTTTTACTTCTTAATGAATCTCGCATTAAACCCTCAGAAGCATTAAATGCACCTTGTAAAAATACTTTTGGTGCAACAGATACATTATCAACAACTTGCAACGTCTGTGTTTCATTATCTGTGATTTCTGCGGTTGTTCCGTCATCAAATACAACACCTGCTTCCAAAATAGAAATATCAAGTGGAATCGTATCTAAACCTGCATTTTTAAACGCAACCTGATCAACAGTCACTACACAAAATATCTTACAAACTTCGTCACCTGCAAAATCAACTCCTGTCAATGAATTTTTTCCTATGACAATATACCATAATCGTCTATCAGTATCTCTTGTCAATACAGGATAATTCGCACTTAAAGGAACATCCCAAGGAACGGAAGAAAAGTGGGAGTTATCCTTCACCAATTGCGGATTAAAATAAGCTCCCATACTAAACTCAACTATTAGTCCAATACTTTGGACATTTTGTATCGGTTGTGCCAAACTTCCCAACTCTAATACTAAGCGTAATTCATCGCCACTTGTTAAAATAGAATCGTTGTGAAAATTGAATTTTAAGCCATGATTAACACTACCGTTATTTTTATTATTTTTTAAATTATTTCCCTCATGGTCAGGTACATTCAAATAAGCATGACGCATTAAAATATCCAAATCCTTAGGATTTCCATTTATTGGTGGTAAATAAAGTGGTATTTCTCCATAAAATAAAGGAGAAGCCGCATAATCAATTACACCATCACCATTGCAATCAGCGTGTTTTGCGTTTGTCAAACTTGCATTATTGATATTAAACGCAGCATTGAATGCAGCATGAGCGTCATATTGATACTTTGTCGTAATAGAATCTGTACATGGAATATCTCGTGTTGGAAAGTTATAAGTTGGATTATTATTCAAATAATCTGCATATTTCAAACTTGCGACCATCAACGCAGGTGCATCTTTCATCCATACAACTTCTCCATCACCATCTACATCTCCAGGAAATACGCCATCATCATCTAAATATACCGTAAATTTTGTTGTATCATCAGAGCAAGCATTTGTTGGAATAACTCGTATTACAACACTATCTTTCAAAATATTCGTATTCAAGAATTTTACTTGAATGGCACTTTCGTTGGTGTTTAAAATGATTGTACCATCTGTTGAGGATAAACTCCAACTATATCCTGCGACAGCACCTGAAAATTTTGCACCATAAGTATAGACAATATTTGTATCGCCTGCACACACAAAATTACAACCGAATATTTCCCCATTTGATGGACATTTATCCATATTCTGAAAACCTGATTGTATAGCTGAATTTCCATTGGTTAGGATTTCTGTTCCAATTTCTCCTATGGTTTCAGAAAGTCGTAAAGTAGCGTTTTGGTGTTCATTTCCTCCTGTCGTAATGACTTCTTTTGAAATAGAAATTTGTGCAATACTCACCAATGTCCAACTACATACCAATACAATTGTTATAAATAATTCTTTCATTGTCTTAGGTTTTTTATAAAAATATGGAGAGGAAAGATAGCAACCTCCCCATAATCAAATAATTGTTATTGTTAAAATCTTAAACGGTATGTTTTGTTTGACATCTTCTGCCAATACGATAAGTGTTCGCCATAGCAATGATTGACATTAATAAGGAAAGTAATAATCCACCTATCAACCATGCTTTTTCACTTTCAACTG